>NZ_JAUBRB010000002.1:2327-253151 GCF_036701585.1 Microcoleus sp. POL10_C6
TCCCGGCGGGGCTAGAAGGACCTGTCCCGGCGGGGCTAGAAGGACCTGTCCCGGCGGGGCTAGAAGGACCTGTCCCGGCGGGGCTAGAAGGACCTGTCCCGCCGCTAGAAGGAGTTGTGCCCTCAATGGTGAAGGGATTGTCGTTTACGCGCGGTATTTGAGCTGTAGTGAACCGAGATTCATCTAGCGAGTTCGATCGAACATCAATCAACACCGCCAAAAATTCCCCTGTTCGCCTGTCTCTAATAATCGTGTTGCTAGAATTCGAGCCTTGGCCCTGGAAAATTTCTAACTCTGTAAAGTTCAGACCCCCAGCCAGACCGATCGAATCTCCCGCATTAAAATCTCTAATTACATCAGCATCGCCGATTTCGCGGCCGCCAGTAGTGAGAAACCCGTTGCTACCAGGCGACGTGCCCACCCTACCGAGAACAAAGATATCCGATCCGTCGCCTCCTGTGAGAGTATCCGATCCGCGATCGCCCGAAAGAATATCATCCCCAGGCCCCCCAGACAAAGAATCATTGCCGTCGCCCCCGAAGATCAGGTCATCACCCTCGCCGCCGTCACCAGTATCATTACCAACACCCCCGGTGATGACATCCCCGCCCTCCTGGCCCAATAAAATATCATTGCCAGCGCCGCCGATCAGGCAGTCGTTACCCGTGTCGCCAAAAACAGTGTCACTGCCCTTGTCACCCAAAATCAGGTCGTCCTCCCCACCACCGCGCAGACAGTCATTGCCTTTACCGCCGTACAGCGAGTCGTCGCCTTCAGCACCCAAGACAATATCGTTGCCCTGGTCGCCAAAAGCTACGTCACCGCCCTCGTCGCCAGAAACCAAGTCATCGCCTTTGCCGCCCCGCGCCGTGTCATTGCCGCGCCCGCCCTCAACGATATCTTTACCAGCGCCACCGTTGAGAGAATCGTTACCGTCTTCGCCCCTGAGTAGATCGTCCCCGTCTCGACTCAGAAGCGTGTCGTCGCCGGCTCCCCCGGCAATCGTGTCATTGAACAAGCTGCCGATTAAATAGTTACTGCCCTCATTTGCGACAACTAAGCCATCGACAAAAAGTGGCTCTGGGGGAGGCGTGGGAACTGTCAGAGGTGGCCGCGGCACCGGGGTGATCGAAATGTCCGGGCCCGTCCCCATCATCGGCTCCGTCCCGGTCATCATCGGCTCCGTCCCGGTCATCATCGGCTCCGTCCCGGTCATCATCGGCTCCGTCCCGGTCATCATCGGCTCCGTCCCCGACGACGGCGTAGGCTGCGGCACCGTGCCGCCATCCAAACTATCCCCGTTCTCATCGGGTAGCCGCCCTTCGAGAAAAATTAGTGGTACTGCACTTGGCATTGTTCCGACTCCTTGCGACGCTACTCAAAAACTACTAAATAAACTTAAAGTCAGATGCAGTAATGACGGTGCTGAGCGCTCCCGGCACTGTAGGAATAGAATTCAACACTGCCAAATCGAAAGCTGGGAGACTGTCATCTGCCACATTCGGGTCGAAGCCGAGAACGTACTTGTTAAAAGTATTGTTCAGGTACACGAAGAAAGCTCCCGTTTTGCTCGAACCGTTTTGATTTTTCAACACTGCATTTACTGCTTGAGCGTTGTCAAATTTAGATTCAAACAAAATGACTGATTGCTTGCTGATGTCGTCGCCGCTAGACCCGATATTCCTGACGATAAAACTGGTGAAATCGAGAGTAGTTCCTGAGTTGGTTAAACCTGCGAAATTTGACGACCTGAACAAAAATCTGTCGGTCTCGCTACCGTTAGCGTTAAAGTCAGCAATCACGTCCACGCCTTCGCTGGGAGTTTCGTAGTAGAAGAAATCATTGCCCGCATCGCCCGTGAGCAAGTCAGAACCGTTGCCACCGCCCACAATGTCATTGCCTGCACCGCCGGACAGCGAGTCGTTGTCATCGCCGCCCAATACCAAGTCATTGCCGAAGGCGCCGCTGAGACAGTCGCTGCCGGCACCGCCGTCGAGAGTGTCGTCGCCCGCTTGGCCGTCGAGGGAGTCGCTGCCGGCCTCGCCCAACACGTAGTCATTGCCCGAACCTCCGAGTCCCGTGTCGTTGCCTTGTCCACCCAAAATCGTGTCATCGCTGTCCCCGCCGGAGATGGAATCGTTATTGATACCGCCGTCGAGCAAGTTTCTGCCCAGTCCACCGTCGAGGATGTCGTCGCCCTCACCGCCGTCGAGGGAGTCGTCGCCAATGCCACCAAGTAAGGTGTCAATCCCGCTGCCACCAAGTATCGAGTCCTCGCCGGATTCTCCCAATATCGAGTCATTGCCTGTTCCGCCGTCAATGGTGTCGTTATTGTCACCGCCCAGGAGGTTGTCATTGTCATTGCCGCCGAACATCAGGTCGTTGCCCAGTCCGCCGATCAGCGAGTCTATGCCGTCTTGGCCGTCAACAGTATCGTTGCCCAGTCCGCCGTCAAGGGTGTCGTTGCCGATCGCACCCACCACCGAGTCGTTGCCTGCTTCACCGAATACGACATCATTGCCGCCATTACCATCGATGATGTCGTTGCCGTCGCCCCCAGATAGGGTATCGTCGCCGGCCCCGCCGAGGATGAAGTCGCTGAGGTTGCTGCCTGTAAATGTGCTGGCCGGGAGTGCACTGCGATCGACAATATTATCTACCACCGTGATGCTGAAGGATGCCGGCCCGATAGTTGCAGACCCGTCGGAGGCTGTAAAGGTGAAACTGTCGCTGCCACCTTCTGCCAGCAAGTTGTATTTGACGATGTTGTTGTTGATATCGTCTTGGCTGAATTTGCCGCCGACGTTGAGAAAGGTGCTACCCCTTTGGACAAAACCTCTGGTAGCATCGGGGGCTTTAGTAATCGTGTAAACGATTTCCAAGGGGCTGTTGTCGGGATCTGTGACTAACAAATCGGCGGCAGTAATTGTTTGGGTAGGATTACTTTTGGCAACCACCACACCGTCGTTAATTATTAGCTGCGGCGGGCTACTGACGTTGATGGTTACTACCGCCTTACTTGTGCCGCCGCTGCCGTCTGAGATCGAGTAGCTGAAGCTGTCAGTACCCGAGAAGCCCGGATTCGGGGTGTATTTGAATACGCCGCCGCCCACGGGAACCAGGCTCCCTTTGCTTGCTGGAGCAAAAGTCGTGACAGTCAGAGCGCTTTGTTCCTGGTCAGTGTCGTTCAACAGAACGTTGAAACTGAGTTCTTGACCCGCAACCGTGGTGAAGTTGTCGTTAACTGCTCTTGGAGGTTGGTTAAAGATAGGCGTCGGCGGTGTCGGCGGCGTCGGACTTCCTGTCGGCGTCGGACTTCCTGTCGGTGTCGGCGACCCGGGGAACATCGGCACCGGCTCGTCTGGCGGCGTTGGTGTCGGTGTTGGCGTCGGTGTTGGCGTCGGTGTCGGCGTCGGTGTCGGCGTTGGTGTCGGACTGTTTGTCGGCGTCGGTGTCGGCGTTGGTGTCGGGGTCGGCAGGGGAAGCGGAGTTGCGCTGCCGGGAACTGTGGGGGCAATTACAAATGAGCTTCGCCCTAGGGTTCTGCTGTCTACTCCGGGCAATACTGCTAAAAAGTCGCCGCTGACGCCGTTGCGAATAATCGTACTGCCGGCTTTGGTCTCAGTGCTTTGGAAGATTACCAAATCTTCAAACTTGAGGTCGCCACTTAACCCGATTAAATCTTCGCCTTGGCGAAAGTCTGTGAAAATGTCGGCATCGGCGAGATCGGGGCCGCCTGTGGTGATAAATGCCGCGTTAGTGCCGTCGCTGCTGCCGCTGGGGGAACTGAATGCACCGATGACGAAGACATCTCTGCCTTCGCCTCCTGCCACTACGTCTTTGCCTGCTTCGCCCCAAATAACGTCGTTGCCAGCACCGGCGTCCACGATGTCGTCGCCCTCACCGCCGAATACTATGTCATCGCCGTCGCCGGCAAAAATTGTGTCCCCGCCGGCGTTTCCGTAGAGCCAGTCGCCTCCTTCGTTGCCAAATAGCAAGTCTTCGCCGTCGCCACCGAAGAGCGAGTCGTTGCCTTGGTCGCCCCACAGAATGTCGTCACCTCGATCGCCCAAAAAGCTATCGTCGCCAGAGCCCCCACGCAAGCTGTCGCTGCCTTTGCCGCCGTAAGCCGTGTCTCTGCCTTCGCCTCCGATTACCGTGTCGTTGCCGTCATTGCCATACAGCAGGTCGGGGTTATTTCCCCCGTCGAGGGAGTCGTTGTCTTTGCCTCCGTACAGGGTATCCAGTCCTGAACCGCCATCAAGAACGTCGTTGCCCTCATTGCCGAACAGCACGTCGTCATCGTCGTTGCCAAATAGTAAATCGTCGCCTCCGACTCCTTGCAAGGTGTCGTTGCCTTGCAGCCCGGAAATCACGTCGGGGCCGGGACTGCCAGCTAAGGAGTCGTTGCTTTCTGTGCCGCGGACTACGCCGCCGATGATTGCGGGCGACGTACCTTGGCCTCCGCCCAATGTGTCGTCTATGCCGCCAAAGGTGTCGTCCCCGGAGGGAGGTGGTGTTGGTGTTGGAGTCGGAGTTGGCGTCTCTGGTGTCGGCGTCTCTGGTGTCGGCGTCTCTGGTGTTGGCGTCTCTGGTTCTGGTTCTGGTGTTGGTGTAGGTTCTGGTATAATTACTAATGGCACTGCACTTGGCATTATTTTGGCTCCTTTAAACGACGATCCCGATTAACTTTAAGAACTGATTAGTATCAGTTTGTTGCCACAAATCCGGCTTAAAATTGATTAATAACCCCATCATTTCTAACATACTAAATCAAAACTGCAACTGCTATAGATATTTTTTAAGCTGGGCATCTTTTGATCCCAAAATATTAATGATTGCACGTTTTGATGCCTAGGTTGGGTATACTTTAATATCGCGCCATTTCGATAGAACCTAGAAGTCGCGCTTGGAGTCAGCCCAGTGTATTTATCCAGAATCCGAAAAAATAAAAATCTTCGCCGTCATAATTTTTTCTTCCCAAATGTCGAATGCTGAATACAGATGTGCCTCTTGCCTGCAGAAGCGAATGCCTTATGCTGACTGCTGACAAGAAACAGAGCTGTTAATTAGGGGCAGAAGCGGCCCGGTTTGTTCTTGTCCACTGACGGATAGTTCGCTGTGGCACAGGTAAAGCAGGGAACAGCGACTTAACAAATCTAGCAGAATTCGCCGCAGTCGCTGTTGGTCGGCCGCTGTTTCCTCTTCGGTTTCCCAGGGACGCCCCAGTTGCGATCGCAAAAATAAGGGAGCACCAAACAAAGTCGCCGCACCGCCACTCAGCCACAGGGGCGAGCCGGCATCCAGCCAAAAGTGCCATTTGTGGGCGCGGCGGCTGCTGCGGTACTGGAAGATGTTGGCGAGGGTGACGGCTCTGGCTGCTGGGCCTTCTGGACGCACTGGAAAGGGGTTGGCGGTGACGGTTCCTTGGCGCAACAATTGGATGAACCGGGCGATCGTTTCTGAGTCGCCACCGTTTGTTGGTTCAACGCGCTGCATTCGCCCGTTGATTTCCCAGTAGTGGGTGGCGGTTTCCATTAACTCGCGCAGGGCTGCTAGCCGATCGTAGGGCAGGTATCTGTCGTTCATGAGAAATTTCTGGATTGCTCGATCGAGTAGGGCAATTGGACTCGGCAACAGCCGCTCCTGCTGTTGCGATCGCTGTTGTTCGATCCACTCGACAATGTGCTCGTAGGCCCTGGCTGCTCGGTGTCCCAGTCTGTCCCACCGGGGAAAGGCTGTAATTGGCAGCAATTGAGGTTGATCGATATCTGGACAAAAACAGTGATCTGCGATTAAACCTGCTCTCACTTGGTCGATCGATTTTTGATTGTGAATTTGAGATTTTAGATTGAATGTCGAGTTGGAATCTTCTGTTTCCAATGAAGGGTGTTTCTGGCTACCTAAAATTACCAGCATTTCGGCTGCGCCGTCTCGATCGACTAAACGGCCGAGTCCCGGATAAACTAACGCTAACAAAGTGAGTAAAGCTCGAATCTCTGGGGTAGTCGAGAGCGGCCGCTGATCGTTGAGAGATACGGCGGCAATATTATCTCGCGCCAGAATTTCCGTTAAACTGTAACGGGCGATCGCATCCATCCCAGGGGCAATTACGGCGATTTCCTGCGGTTCCACGCCTTGTGACTTCACCGCATCGACGATGATTTCGGCGGTTTCTCGCAGCAGTTGAGCCCGGGAAGTGGTTTGGAGCGATCGAACTTTACCGGGCAAACTCAAGCCTAAAGGATAAAAACCCTCAGAATTAACTGCTAAACTTACCGCTAAATCTCCAATCTCTGCTGCTAAACCCGCTTTTGCGTCCAAATTTTCCACGCTTTGACAGCGGTCTTCGAGTTGGGCTAGGTATTCCGTGTCAGCCCCCAACCCCAAACGCACTCCTCCATCTGAATTGTAGGAGAACGCCCCCGCTGCACCTTGGTCGAGCATTCGATCGAACAAATGGCGACTTATCGCCGGATAATCGTCAACATCGTCTGCGATCACAGCTTGGTATCTAGAGGCTAAATGCTGCTGATAACTGACATCCGGCAACAAATAGCGCCAGTAGAGTTCGCAAACAATCCCGTAAGTCAGGAGCCCCCGCGTCAAGCACCATTCCCGCCACCTTTCCAGCAACTCTCCCATGCTAGTCCACAGGTGGGTCGAGCCGCCCTCCCCAGCAAATCCCTGTTCTAGAATGCTGGGAATCTCTTCTCTCGGTGTACCGCTGACAGCAGCAAGTTGTAATAAGTCTAGTGTTCGACGCACCATTCGGTTTGGACTTACCCCTGTTTTTTGCAAAATGCCTTCGTCTAGTTCGCGACGCCAGAGTCTCGCGGCAAGTTCCAGTTCTGTTTCAGGTTGCAGTCGCAAGGGAAATTGAGCCCTCAAATCCAGCGACTGAACTAGCAGGGGCCAAAATAACAATACCTCCTGCTCAAAAAAACCGAAGGGTGTGGTGGAGTGAAAGGTATATTTTCCTTGGGTAGCGACGGCGATGCGATCGGCTAATTCTAGCCGGTTGTCTCCGTTAGCTGCTAAGACTAAAATTGCTGGGGCAGTTTGTCCAGCCCGCCGCCGCCCGGAGTTCGATCGCCCTGAAACTGTTGTGGGCAGGGGCTTGACAGTTTTGCTCCATATGCAGAACTGCTCGACTAAACGAGTGGTTTTGCCGCTGCGGGCAGATCCGACAATCCAAATTGAATCCTCGCTGGCTGTTCTCAGTTCATGTAAATTTGTTACCATACCGTGAATACTTTAATCACTAATGTCTACAGCAAACTAACCAGCTTTAGCTATGAATACTTCTCCGTGGAACAGGATGGTAAAATATCTCTACAGCCTTCACCAATGGTATCGAGAAACCCCTGAGAGGGCCCTAGAACAGGCCTACGATGCTGCGTTAGCAATTAAGGCGATCGAAGACGAGCATTTTGGCGGCCAAGGAATCTCTGAGCGATCGGGAGATTACGGACAAAGCACCCTGTCTTACTTTAAATCCGAACTGGAAAAATACCTCAAGGTTATTCAAACCCGAATGGTTGAGTTTAATGCTAGCCGTTCTTTTTTGGAACTGCCGGAGCGAGTGGGAGCTAAACCCAAAACGGGGCACAGCGCTGATTATCACCAGCACGGATTACATCTCAACAATAAAGATAGAGAATCCCTTATATTTGAGAAGCTAGAGTTTATTGATGGAGTCATCGACAAGTATATTAATAATAGTAGATCAACGGCAATTGTTCCGGTTGTCAGTTCAGTAAATGTGCAGACAAAATCTACAAATAGCAGTTCTCCACCTGACTCCAAAAATAAAGGTTCAGCTAATTCTGTTCACATTCACGATGGTGAGGTTGACACTAACTATGAAGAAGTCAATTTATTACCGCGATCGCTTTTGGGGACTTTGAATCGAATCACTAAAGATTTAGACCCTGGAGCTGAAAAAGAAGTAGTCAAAAATTTTCGCAATTCCAAAGTCAAAACAATTATTTCTCTCAGATTTATTTTGCTTTTGATTTTGGTTCCGCTGTTGACAAATCAAATTTCCAAAAACTTTCTTGTCGGCCCGATAGTTGACCATTTTAGAGGTCAAGAAAAGGCCCCACTTTTCATAAATGTTAACCTCGAAGAAGAAGCATTCCAAGAACTGGAGAGATTTGAGCAGAACCTCAAATTTAAAAGGTTAATAGGCGCTGCTCCGTCGCTTTCTTTAGAAGAAACGGAAAAGAAGATTGCCGAGAAAGCAGTTGAGCTAGCGGAGGAATACCGCGCTGAAAGTGGTGGAGCTATTAAAAATATTTTTGCCGATTTGATTTCCTGCATGGCATTTGTCGCGATTATCGTCACTAACAAGAAAGAGATTGAGATTTTAAAGTCTTTCATGGACGATGTGATTTACGGCCTCAGCGACAGTGCGAAAGCTTTCGTAATTATTTTGTTTACGGATGTGTTTGTCGGATTCCACTCGCCTCACGGTTGGGAAGTAATTCTCGAAGGTTTATCGAGGCATTTGGGACTGCCAGAAAATAGGCAGTTCATATTTTTGTTCATTGCAACGTTTCCAGTGATCTTGGATACGGTATTTAAATATTGGATATTCCGTTATTTAAACCGGAGTTCGCCTTCGGCAGTTGCTACGTACAAGAATATGAACGAGTAATCAGAGGCGAAGGAAGTTCGGCAACGGATTCGCTTTCTTCGGATGTAGCGGATGTAAAGGATAGAAGGAAGTTCGGCAACGAGCAATGTACGGGATGTAACGGATGTAAAGGATAGAAGGAAGTTCGGCAACGAGCAATGTACGGGATGTAAAGGATAGAAGGAAGACGGAAGTTCGGCAACGAGCAATGTACGGGATGTAAAGGATAGAAGGAAGACGGAAGCAGGAAGACGGAAGAAGAAAAAAAGATGTAATAATAGCAATGGTTTCAGGCATTAATAACTTGCTGAGTAGGGCGTCCACTGCACACTGAGTGGCTTACCCATAGCGCACAAAAGCATTTATTGTTTGCGTCAGGAGTGGTTTAATTAAGTTGATCTACTTAAGCTGTTGGGTCTCTAAATTTTATTTGGGGGCGGGTTCTCGCGCGCACCCCACAAGAATTTTATCAAACTTGACAGTCATCAAGGCTCCGCTCAGGAACCGTAAAATTTAGATGCGCCTTGGCAGATGGAAAAAAAATGCGATCGCCCGCAGAATTTCTCGAAAGAAATCAAAAGGGCGATCGCATTCCCAAAACTCATTAGCCATTACCAATGACCTAATTCCAACGCTTCTTGCGCTGTCGCTGGCTGGCCACCGCCTCCACCAGCCCCAGGGCGAGAAAATTACTCAGCAGCGACGCATTCCCGTAACTTAGGAAAGGCAGCGGAATGCCCGTAACCGGAGCCAAGCCAATGTTCATCCCAATATTGACGAATACCTGAAAAATCAACATTGACAGTACGCCGATTGCCAGCAAAGAACCAAAATTATCGTTAGCAGTTTGAGCGATCGTCACCAACCGGAAACAAATTATCCAGAACACCAACAACACGCTAATACAGCCAATAAAACCCAATTCTTCGCCAATAGCTGAAAAGATAAAGTCCGTATGCTGTTCGGGAATAAAGTTAAGCTGAGTTTGCGTTCCCTGAAACAAACCCCGGCCCTTTAGTTCCCCAGCGCCAATAGCAATCCGAGATTGAATCAAGTGATATCCGCTGCCTAAAGGGTCTTTCTCGGGGTTTAAAAACCCTGTCAGTCGCATTTTTTGATAATCCTTGAGCACATTCCAAAAAATATGTCCGAGGTGTCCAGAAACAACGTTCACCAACACAGCACCGAAAGTGCCTAACCAGGGCCAAGGCAGGGTTCGCCAAGCAATAATACCGGCAACAACTACCCAGGCTATCCAAATCGGTGTAGACAGGTTATTGAAGAGAACTGAGATGAGAGGAGAGAATAGCAATATTAGCCAGCCGGGATTGACATTACCCCAGTAAAACATCCCCATTGTGATTGCGCCGAAGACTAAGGAAGTACCTAAATTTGGTTCGGCAAAGATCAATCCCCAGGGTACAGCCATAATCGCCAGCATCCTCAACATATTACCCACCGTGGGGACAGTCTTGTCGTGCAGGAGAGCTGCTAAAGTGACAATCATGCCTACTTTGGCAAATTCTGAGGGTTGCAGGTAGAAGCCGCCGATGTTGATCCACCGCTGGGCACCGAGCCCTGTAGTACCGATAAACCGCACTGCGATCAGGGACAAATTGATTAATATGTAAATCAGCCATTTCCACTCAAGCAGTATTTGGTAGCGACAGCGGGAAATGATGATGGCGAGGAACAAACCGACTGCCCCAGTTACCCAGTGCCGCCACCAGTCGATCAGCCCTTGGTTGATTTCGACGCTGCGGATCATGACTCCCCCGAAGATGGTGAGGGCGATGCAAGCGCCAAACAGCCAAGGGTCTGCTTCTTCCCAGGGTTTGAAAATTGATTTCCAGCGGTTTCTGACTTGTATTCTCTGCAACATGAGGATTTTAGATTTTAGATTTTAGATTTTAGATTATCGAGCCGATTTTCGGAAGTTGTGGATATATTTCGGATTCACAGCCTGCACCTTACTTGAGAAGCCTCGGTGTTAGTACCTCAGATTATTCGGGGAGTTGTAGGGATGTTCCGGGAACGGAAGAAGGAACGCCCAACCGGGTATCTGGATATTCTATTTTTTTCTGGGCGCTTACTTAATTTAGTTCGCCCACGTGGTCAGAAACCGGGTTTTTGTCGATAAGACGCACTGCAAATCGCAGAAACCGCTAAAAACCCGGTTTCTTGGGTTTTGATCCGCAAGTCCGAGAATCGTCAGGCCGGTTCGTAAAGATATTCAAAACCGTTCCCATCTGGATCTCTGCCGTAAAAAGATGCAGTACCGTCGCGGTGTTCGTGAATGTGGGTGACGGAAACACCATCGGCTTTGAGTTGTTCGTAGGCGGATTCCATTTCGGTACGATCGTCAAATACAAAGCCAAAATGCGGCCCTGCTTGGTCGTAACTCGGACTCAACAGCGCCAATCCGTCCTCTCCTGCTTTCAAATAAGCCCAGTCTGCATCTTTCCAGACTAACTCCATACCCAAGTTGCGGTAGAATTCAGCAGACTTCTCTATGTCTTGCACGCAGACGGCTACGTGTCCCAATCGTTTTAGTTTCATATCTACAAAGTTTATGGTTGTTCTTTCATTTATTGTATCTATTTTCTGATTTGTTGCTCGATTAATTAGGTATTTTTTCTGTTTTTTTTGTTGCGGCTAACTGTACTTTTTCTACTTGTTTGCTAGCGTCCATTTCGCTGAACAGTTGAATGGCGCGCTCAAAATTTTCTTCACTTTTCTCGGTGTTACCAAGTTTTTGTTCTGTTAGTGCTAGTTGATAGCAAGCTTCGGCTCGGTCTAATTTAGCGCTGGCTCGATCGAGTATTTCTATTGCTCCTGCATGGTGCTGCAGGGCATGGTCAAATTCTCCCTGTTCTCGGTACAGCGCTGCTATACCGCTGAGAGCTTTGGCTTTGATGGTGCTGTACTGGTTTTGGTCGGCTTGGGCGATCGCTTGGCGGTACAAACTCAAAGCTTTCTCTGTCTCTCCCAGGTTTTGATAGGTGGCGGCGAGAAAAACTAACTTGTATCCCGTACCCACCAACTGACTGTTTTCCCGATCGGCATAAAGTTTTTCGGCGAGTTCTTCCGCCTCTTTTTTTGCTCCCACACAGGAGTTGAGGAAAGCTAACCCGACATTGATCGAATAGCTATTAATCCCGATTTCGTCCCGCGAAGTTTTCAGCTTGACAAATATCTCCATAGCTGATTCTAATTCGCCCATTTCTATTTGACAAAAACCTATATTAATTGCAGCGTTAACTTTCCAGAATTCGAGATTAGCTTGTTTGCCGTTTTCCGGGTCGCTGCTTTTCGCTAGAATTTGCAAAGATTTAGTGGCTTTTATTTCTGATATTTGATGGCATTCTATGGCTTGATTTATTTCGCCTAAGATCCGGTAACAAATGCCTAAAATACTGTATAAGCCGCTCAAATAATAATCAGAAGTCACATTGTTGACGATGCGAGTAGTGGCTGAAATTATGGGCTGCAAGAAACCTAATTTGTAGAGCGCTCTACCCAGCTTGTAATCTTTGGCAAACTGGATATTGATTTTTTTGAGGATGACGCTAGCGGCCTGGTCGAAACAGCTAATTGCCACATAATGATAGTAAGCTTCAAAAGCTTTCAGCGCATCTTCTACCGTTTCAATATTTTCAACACTCTCTGTCCAGAACTCGGCGGCTTTGCGGTTTGCAGTCTCCCAGTCTCCGGGGGAGAGCCGATCGACCGCTTCTTCGCGCATTGCTGGATGCAGCCAGTATTCGCCCTTCTGAGACTCGACTAGCGATCGGTGCAACAGCGATTTAATGATTTGTCGCCGTCCGGCTTCGGGCGCGTCCCACAGCAAACACAAAAGTCCGTCAGTAGGGACTGTCGGCACATCTTGATAGCGGTAACAGCCCAAGCGACACAGGAGTTGATAGGCTTCCGAATCGAGTTCTTGCAGGCGGTTAAACTGACTGGTAACTAAATTTTTTAAGTCTGTTTCAAGGAGCGGATCTTCACTGTTTTCTAGCCAGTAAGCTGCCATATCTCCGTCAAAATCTTCTCGGATCGTGCCACAAATAATGCCCATTGCTTTGGCATTACCGCCGTAAACTTTGTGCATTTCCTTGAGGGCGACATCATCTATATTGATGTTGCGACAGCTAAAAAACTGCCGCCAAACTTCAACTTCCAATCCCGGAAGCAAGTAGTGTTCGACGGTTACATCTGAATCGCACAGTCGATCGCGACTGGTAATCAGCGTTACCGACTGCACCGCTGCGTCAGCCAAAACTCGCAACAGTTCCACGTAAAGCCGGTGCGGTTCAATAAACTTACCTTGTCCGTCGAGTGCGGCTTCCAAATTGTCAATTAATACGCCGACTTTGTGAGTCTGAAGCTGCCGTTTCAACCGCCCCAAGGTGACGCCAAAGTCGGGCCCTGGTTCTTCCTGAAAGTCTTGCTTGAGCCATTCTTCGATCGCACTTTCCAATGCTGTGATATTCTCTGTCTCTTTTGCCATCAACAGTTCAATTACTCGATCGAACCCTTGAGATTTGAGATACTGTCTGGCCAAAGTTGTTTTGCCGATACCGCCGGCACTTTGGATGACAATCACTTTTGCACCTTGGGCGACAAGAGTATTGAGATCTTCGATCGCCCCTAAGCGGCCCAAAAAATTCGGGTTTTCGATTTCCAAATCCGCATCAAGTCCGAGAGATACTTGGGCCGGAACAGTTTGTCCCGACTGCGGTTCAAGTTTCGAGTAGCTGCGCCAATACCGCTCTACAACCGCTTGAAGGTTGTCTCTTTTGACTTTTTCTCCTTCTCCAAACAGCGCTGAAAGCCGCTTCCACAAATTAGAGGCAGCATCCTTAACAGTCCCTACTCCATACCCTTCACTATCTGCAACCTGTTGGTACGTCCTGCCTTGCACGCCTTGCCAAGCTTCGCGAAAGATCGCGCTGTCAAGGTTGTCGAGAGTTTTCAGGTTTCGAGCCACAAGTAACGAGTTGGTAAAATCCAGTGCACGATCGGCTTCCATTTAGTCACCAGGTTTAGCGTTACCCATCTGAGACAACTTTAACAGACTTTTTCCGACTCGCTTACACCCTCAAACAGTGGACTTGTATAGACTTTTACCGACTGACACGGCCGAGGTTGGCCGGGGATACTGTTGAGTGTGGAGGGGAAGTTGACAAACAAGCTTCTAACTTACACACAGATCGAGTCGAGTTTATATTCTGGAGCAAGCAGCTATGTCTATTAACGATGTTGAAACAGCGATCGTAGATGAACAAATCCGCCCTCAAGAATGCGGCCGGGTTCGTTTCCAAAACAGTTGGTGGCCGGCGAAGTGCGATCGAGACATGACTTTTGAACCCGGTGAGGTGGTTCGCGTCGTGGGAATTGAAAACATTACTTTGATCGTTGCAGCGTCGTTTGCGATCAATTCTGAAAGTTAAGGCAAATATATAATCAGGAGAAAGTAATCATGACTGTCAGCCATTTAGAAAGAGCGATCGTTGAAGAAGAAATTAAACCGAATCAGTGCGGCAGCGTGCGATTTCAAAGCAGTTGGTGGCCAGCCAAGTGCGTTCGAGAAATAACTTTGCAACCCGGTGAAGTTGTTCGCGTCGTGAGACTTGATAACATTACTCTGATAGTTGAAGCGTAGTTGGGAAACAATCTGGAGGGGGGGAGTTATCGGAGGCTAGAAAAAATAAATTTGCGATCGCGTTTCTATTTCGATACATTTCTCTTCAAACGGGCGATCGCACTTCTCGCCTCTGTTAATTTCCCGATTCTAGAATTTGACCTCAACCACAACTCGCCGCTGACAGTCGCCAGTCCGCCAGACCGCCAGGGAATGAATTCCCTGTCTACCTCGCTCAGAGGACTAATGAGTTTTTCAGTCCTCTGAGCGAGGACTTTAGCTTTGAGGCAGGGGTTTCAACCCTTGCCGGACTGCGGGTTTAACCTAGTTGTTGACACGAAGAAGGACACGGCAATGCCGTGTCCCTAATTACGCAAAGCCTATGTGTCATGCTGAGGGAAACGAAGCATCAAGCCAGATGCTTCGCCCAAATGCCTAAGTCCTATTTTTCATAACGAACTAGAAGATGCCAGAGAAAAATATCCGGGTCGTCATGAGCTATCATCTCTTTAAACATGGAAACAAAAGGCTCATAGTCTAAAAACTGCATCTCCAAACTGAGTTGTTTTAATCCCGCTTCTTTAAAGATGCGATTTAACCGCAAGGGAGTGTAATAAATCTGGGCCTCTTGCCACTCAGCATCCCAAACTTTATTGCCGTAGACATCGATATATCCCTCTGTAACACAGTGAGCGTGTTTGCGACTGAAATAGGCAATTTCTAAGAAGCATAAGGTGGTTGGAAAATATCCGTATATCTTGCCACCTGGCTTGAGAACCTTTCCAAATTCCCGAATCATCTCGCGATTGGTTTTATCCTCACTGGAAACCACGGAATTTGCGAGTAGGACGTAATCAAATTTCTCGTTCCACTCCGGTTTTTGTTCGGTGATTCGCGTGGAGTCTACTTGCTCAAACACGATTTGCTGATTGTTGAGTCGGGAATCTCCATCTGCTGTTTTCCAGTGTGCTTGTGCTTTTTCAATGGCTGTTTTGGAAAAATCGGTACAGTAGACTTGTCCAATTTGGGGGCAAAATTCTAGTAAAGTTTTCTGAAGATAAATTTCCGAGCCGCAACCGGGAATTAGGACTTTGATGTCAGGCGAGTTGGGAATATCATAGCCGGGAGAACGCTCTGGACGGATTAGGGTTTTGCAGATTTTGGGGTCTTGGGTGATGCTGAAAGCGGTGTTGGTATAATCTTCGTGGCTTTTATCTCCAGAGAGCTTTCTCTTCTTCAAGAGATTTCGAGCCTAGGTTAGGAGAAGAGGGAATTAGCCATTTGTAATCATTTGTGCTGGTCATAATTTTTAACTCCAAAATGTTCAGTATAGGTCAAATCTGCGTGTCAATCACTCACCACCAAGCTGCCGTTTTCCATCACGTAAGTGACATCCGCGAGCAGCGCATTAGCTATGCGGTGGGTGATGAAAATCACGGTGCGTTCTTTGCTAATGTGCTCGATGGTGGTGAGGATTTTGGCTTCTGTGGCGGGGTCGAGGGCGGATGTGGCTTCATCCAGAATTAGAATTGCTGGATTTCTCACCAAGGCTCTAGCTAAAGCGATTCTTTGCCGTTGTCCCCCTGATAACTGTCCCCCCCTGTCACCAACAAGTGTATCGTAGCCTTGGGGTAAGGACAAAATAAATTGGTGAATCTCGGCGTCTTTGGCTGCGGCTTCGACTTGTTCGTCAGTAGCTTGTAAATAGCCCATGCGGATGTTTTCTCGCACCGAGCAATTAAACAGAATTACATCCTGAGAAACCAGCCCAATTTGAGAACGAAGGGAGCGTACTGTTGCATCACGCAAATCAATTCCATCAAACAGAATGCGTCCTTTATCCGGGTCATAAAATCGCGTCAGCAAGTTGACAATTGTACTTTTGCCTGCGCCACTTTGACCGACAAATACCGCGAAGTCTCCTTGGCGAATTTTTAGGGATAGATTTTTAACTCCTCCTCTATCTTGGGAGTAGCTAAAGCTAACATCGTCAAAGTAAATATCACTATGAAAATGGGGCAAGTCAATCGCATCTGGGGCATCCTGAACATCAGGGACTTCTGACAAGATATCGTTAATGCGCCGCAGGGCTGCTACTCCATCGATAAAATAAGGTACCGATGAAGTTAAGGCGAGAATATTTAGATTCAACCCGACCAGTAAAAGCTGATAAGAAACCAGGGTTCCTACCGAAATCACATTTGAGAAAGTCATTGACGCACCGACGCTTAACGTCACAATCTGCGTCATGACAAAACCAATCATGGGAATTTTCTGCACTAAGTAGGACAGAAATGTAGCTCGGATATAAACCCGTTTCAAGTCGTTTAGATCGGTATTAAAATTCTTGACCATTTGGGTTTCCATCCCAAATATCTTGACAACCGATTGCGAGAGAATATTCTCTTCGACTCCGCTAGCAATTTGTCCTTCTTTTTCCATTAATTGATAACTTTCTTCAGTCGCCCGTTGGGCGATTTTTGCCGGGGCAATGGTGCAGAATGTTAAACCAATGCAACTGATAACAGCTAGCTGCCAGTTGAGGAGAAAGAGGAAGATACATGAAAACAGGATGCTACCGATTTCGAGAATAACGACAGATAGCCCGGTGGTAATTAAACCATATTCCACATGCTGTGTGTCGGACATGACACACTTGACAATATCTGCGGCTGAACGTCGCCCAAAAAACTCCATTGACAGGTTCTGGAGATACTCGAATACGGAACGGCGGATGTTGTTGACGATTAAAACACCCAAACGCGCTCCTAAGAAGTTGGCAAACAAGCCGATAGCAGCATATAAAATGGCTCCCGCGGCTAGGAGGGATAGGATGAGAATCAGCAGATTATAATTTTTGGGAACGATGGCGGCATCGATAATGTATTTTAAGCTGGCTCTCAGGACTGTATCGAAGGCGGCGTCGAAAATTAGGCAGCTATAGACTAAAACTAATTGCCATTTATAGTCGGCAATATATTTGTTGATAGTTTTAAAAAACCAAATAATTTCCATAGGTTATGGGAGTTTGTCTACAGGCACGATTTATACTTTTACTTGGGCAGTTATTATCTGGATATTTCCTTACTAAGTAGGGTGGGCAATGCCCACCCTACTCCTGACTTAACTGAGTGGTAATTTTCCACTCGGCTTAGATTTGTGGTCTTATCTTATCAGCTTTTTTCACTAAAAAATTTCTGATAAGATAATGTTTTTTAGAAGTGGCAGTACAGTCTTCCGTTTCTTAGTCTTCTACACATGGTAATCTTCTCCTTTATTGTATTTTTGTCTCTACACCTATAAGACGAATCCAGAGGTCTATTTCTGAATTTTTCGAGTTAGAGGCTGTTTTTTCCTAGATAAATGCACCCTCAGCACAAGAACTTTAATTTCCAATCACACCAGATTTTGTCATTAAGTTGAGGTCAGAAACAATAGATATTGGGTAGGCGCTGACGGCAGTGCCTACCCAACATCTATTTTCAATTACTGATTAATTTTCAATCAGAATTGATTTTTACTTTTAGCGCCGACGAAGTAATCTAATCATTATTTTTCTCCTTCTTTAGATGAATTTGCTGTGCTTTCTGTCGAGACGAAATTGTATTTTTGTCTCTACACCTATAAGACGATTCCAGAGGTCAATTTCTGAATTTTTCGAGTTAGAGGCAGTTTTTTCCCAACTCAATGCACTCTGAGAGGTTCAGATCCCCGACTTCCCTAAGAAGTCAAGGATCTACGCTTTAGCCCGATCGCCCTTTCGCCTCTTACCTTTCAACCGTTTCACAGCCTCCTCAACCTCCCCGCGAAAAGGGTATAGCAACCGCCGACTCAGGGCACTTCGATAAGCCTCCACAGCCTCCGTCACATCCCCCAACCCCAACAACGCTCTTCCTTGCCAGTAACCAGCCATAGCCGGGTCAAACTCCATCAATTCCTGAGACTGACAAGCCTTTTCCAACCATTTCCGACTCGCCACCTCATCCCCCAACATTCCATAACTCTCCCCCAGCCACACCGCAGCAGACACCGATTGCAGATAACCCCCATCTTCTGGTAACAACTGCCATCCTTGCGCCAAAGCCTCCACCGCTTCCCGGTGTTTCCCCGCCAGTGCCAACACCCGCCCATGACTAAACCAAGCATCAGGTAACTGCGGTTCAAGTTGCGTCCCCCGCACAGAAACACTACACCCTCGCTCAATCTCCTGAAAACTTTCCACCAACACCCGCCCCGCCGTCGTCCAAACACTCCAGCGATCGGGAAAACGATCGAGCATCTCTTCTACTATTGATGTCAGGGTTACTTGACGGTTCGATCGCCCTAAATCCCCCTTAACAAGGGGGACTTCCAGAGGAGTTCCCCCCTTGGAATTAGAAGACTTTGCCTGCTCTAGCTCCCCCCTTTTTAAGGGGGGCTGGGGGGGATCGAGAGGAACTGGGGGAGAGGTTAAAGGCAAAATCTCGCACAACGCCCGATAAATTTCACAATCCTGCGGATACAGACGATAAGCCTTCAGCATCGCCTCAGCCGCTTTCTGATATTCCCCCGTATGGAACAAGCACCGCCCATAGGAATACCAACCCCTAGGATGATTCGGGTGTTCCTCAGTAAACCGTTCCAACACCCCAATCCCGTTAGCGCACTCTTCCCGGAAAAGGTGATAATATGCCAGCAACTCGCGGGCATCCGCCGCATCAGGAGCCTGTTGCAGCACAGAACTAATTATCTGTTTAGTCTGTTTGCCTTCCTCACCCGATACCAATCTCATCCGGCAACGAGTATCCGCCAGTCGTTTGAGCGCTCGGAAATCACCCGGAGCCACCTCTAGCGCTTTGCTCAACCGCCGCTGCGCTTGGCGCACATTCCCCACTGCCTGACTCGCGTCGTAGCTGTCAATCAGCGCTACAACATCATCCGGGTTCAGTGACAAAAGCCGATCGAACGATCGCAAAGCTGGAACCGCATCCCCTCTCCCCATCTGCACCTGCCCCAACGCCAGCCAGTGAGCCGCATTATTTGGTTCTAGGGAAGCCGCCGACTCAAAAGCCAGTATCGCGCCCTGAGTGTCATTTCTACAGAGTGCGATCGATCCGCTGATATGCTGTCGAGTCGCCTCATTGCGTGCATTGGCCAAGGCACTTTCATAAACCGCTATTGCCTCAGCCTCTCGTCCCATAAGCTGCAAGAGTTTCCCCAATTGCAACCGCACGCCGATCGATGGTTGCTGCCGATCGATTACTTGGCGATACTCTTCAACCGCCTGCTCGATATGACCCATTTCATACAGCAGATTCGCCAATTCCAACCGTTTCTTCCACCCAGATGGATACTGCTGCACGTACTCACTTAATGTTTTCCGCTTCTGCTCTTGTCGGGTTGGCTTGGAGTCTGCAACCAGGTAAGCGTTCAACTCCACCCCAGAGGACTGAGTGAGGGATACCACCCGGAGTGCAGTGTTTCTAGACATGATGCTGTTACCTGATAATTAATTGTCTCGCCAATGTTCTGAGGGATGGGGGCGATCGAGTCGGATGCGATCGTTTCATCGAATTGTAGGGGCAATCCCCCCGTGGTTGCCCCAGCCGAGGCCGTCCCAACCGTGGCTGCCCCACAATCTTGACGCGGTAGGCACTGGGGCACTACCCCTACAGCAAAATCATCCCCGATCGAGGCAACGCCCCCCTTTTTAGACGACTCGGAGGAATCTAACAAAGCATCATCCAACCCTGACAAATACCTGCTCAAACGCTTTTGCAGAATATCTCGTGCCTGTTGGATGCGCTTGTAAACGTTATTGAGCGAGAGAGCAAGTTGTTGGGCAATATCTTGATAGGCAATCTGGTGGCAGTAACGCAGGATAAACGGATTGCGTAATCGAGAAGGAAGAGTATTAATAGCGCGGCGAATGTACTGTCCCAACTCATGATGTAGAAGTGCTTCTTCAGGAGAGTTCAAACAAGAAATAACTGCTGAGCTTCCTGTAGCAGCTACTTCTTCAATATCCTCCATTTGCATTGCTTTCCGGCGACGTTCTCGGTGTATATCTATAGCTAGATTATGGGTTAAGCGGGTGATCCAAGCTCGGAGGTTGGTGATTTTTTCGGCATAGTCTGGCAATTTATCCCAAGCTTTGAGCATGGCGCGACTGAGCACCTCTTCAGCATCAGTAGCATTCCCTCCCATCCACCTGAGACAGCAACGGTAAAGATCATCTCGGTTCTGCTGCCATAGCTGCCAAAATGCTTTCTCTATATCTTCAGGACAACACCGAATGTCTGTTGCACTAACTTGAGAATTTGACATGACTTTAAAAGTGGTGAAAAATCGATGTGAAGGAACATTCCTCTGTTGCTTTTTTCGTTGCACCCCAATCCCGCAAACATCTAGCTGAGTGTGGTCTCAGTATTTATGCGGATAAAGATTGGATTCAGTTGCTCTTTTTTTGAGGCTGCATCCTTTCCATGTCTGTATCAGGGCTCCCCTCCCCCGCCCCTGTCAGTCGGGAAAGTCCGATCGGAAAGTCGGAAAAGTCGGACGCCCTGGTTTTGCTATCTATCTTTAGATAGAGCCGATCAACAGCATGACTCGTACTGTTCTATGTCTTTTGGTAGATGCTATTAATAGTATGTTTGGCATACCGGCCTAAAGCAAGTCGGAAAAGTCGGATCGTAAAGTCGGGAAAGTCGGATCATTTGGAGCTGACGGGGTGACAAGCAACTTAAAAGCCTTGCAAGTTAAGGGTTTAAGCCGATCGCCCTCACAAAGAATTAGGCGGCCGCGATCCCCTTTTTCGGGTTTCGACAAGGTGGAATCACGATCGGGGGCGATCGCCCGGATCGTAATTGTCAATAAGTCTGTCATAATATCTATTAGAAATTTCTCCACCGACTTACTACGGTGCATAACTCAAAGCTAGGGTGCAAAACTTAAAAACCTTACCCGATGAGATTGATTAGTACATGACTTTTGAAGAAGCCCTAGAATTTATCGAAGCAGCCTTAGAGTCCAAGACAAGTAAACCCTTAAGTTTGCTGGAAAAAGAAATCTTAAAAGCTGCTTGGGAAAACGCAACTTATAGTGTACTTGCTGACAGCTTGTACCTGAGCATAGGACATATCAAAGATTTAGCTGCCATCCTGTGGCAGCGGCTTTCAGACGTAATGGGAGAAAAAGTTACTAAAAATAACTTCCGCTCTCTGCTAGAGAAGCAAAGCACCACAAGTGCGATCGTCGATACAAAAGGCAAACTTATCAAGATCCCTGCGGCCGGAGGAAGTGACAGCGATGAATTAGAAACTTGTAAAGGTAACATTTTAATTGTTGATGACCTCCCAGAAAATCTGCATTTTCTCACAGAACTTCTGACTAAGCATGGGTATAAAGTTCGCTGCGTCACCAATGGTACGATGGCCTTGAGGACAGTTCGCAATCATTCTCCCGATGCTATATTGCTGGATATTAAAATGCCAGACATGGACGGCTATCAAGTTTGCGAAGCCCTCAAATCCGATGAAAACACCTCAGAAATTCCGCTTATTTTCTTAAGCGCACTTGACCAAGTATTTGATAAAGTTAAAGCTTTTAAGGTAGGGGGAGTTGACTACATTTCTAAACCTTTTCAGTTGGAAGAAGTGCTAGTTCGCCTCGAAACTCAGGTCACTATTCAGCACCAAAAACGCCAGCTTAAAGAAGCACTCGCTCGACACCAGCAAACCGCTGAAATTGCCTACCAATCTCGCGCCCTGTTGGCAAATTTGCTAAACTCATCTCTGGATGGAATAGCCGCAGTGGAGGCGGTGAGGGCGGATATTGCTGGAGAAATTGAAGATTTTCGCTGCTTGGTAGTTAACCCTGTTTTTGCCAGACTCTTAGGGAAAAAACGAACAGAACTGGCGGGCGAACCCGTTCTGAAAAAACTGCTTAATCAGTTGAGTCCCGGATTGTTTGATTTATTAGTAGAAGTTGTTGAGACTGGAGAATCGCTTGAAGGAGAGGTTCATCTAGAAAGTGACTACCTTGGTAAATGCTATTATTTCACTGCTGTGAGATTGGGAGACGGTTGCTCAATTACCATCCGCGATCTTACAGACTTAAAACAGTCGGCATTAAAGTCAATGATTGAACAGAACCAACCGCGTGCTAGCATCAAATAGCATAAACCTGAAATATTGCACCATTCTCAATAACCCTTCTATGGGCGGGCAGGATGCCCACCCCACAAGAAAATGCACTTTTTGTGGAACAGGCATCTTGCCTGTTCTGGAGAATGGTGCAACATATGAGATAAACGGGACTTACGCACTCCCACGGCTAGAAACCGGGTTTTTTAGCGTATCTACGGGCTGTAAGGCGTCTTCTCGTAAAAAAACCCGGTTTCTGACCACCCCTGTGTAATTCCTAAAAATATCAAGATTCACCCACCAAGGGTTCAGTTAAATCGAGAATCTTCTCAAACTGAAACTTCGTCACCCAACCCCTGAGAGTCTGAAGCTCGAAAGGGTGAAATTCAGGAACCTCCTTAAGGAGTTGAGACACTAATTCCGAATCCGCGTCAATAGCTGCTTCATGCAATTTTACAATCCATTCTTTTGACCTCGCTGCTAATAAATTAGTGAAATTTAACGGTTCTCCAGTCACATTAGAAGGGGAAGACGCTAGCTCTTTATCCTGATAAATATAACCGACTCCCAAATGTTTAGCCATGATGTCAAAGATGGCTTCTGTGTGGAACGGTTTTCGCACAAAATCATCACAACCAGCGGATAAAATAACTGCCTTTTCTTCTTCCCACACGCTAGCAGTAATAGCAATAACAGCAGTAGCTTGACCTTTAAGGGTGCCTTTAATGCGTTTCGTGGCTTCATACCCATCCATAACTGGCATTCTCATGTCCATCCAGATCAGATGGGGTGAGTATGAATCCCAAATTTCAAGGGCTTCAATACCGTTACTCGCTTCTTGCACCTCAAAACCAACAGGTTGGAGGAGTTTAACTAACAGTTGCCGATTGTAATCTCGATCGTCCACTACTAAGATGCGATATTGGGGTTGGTTAGGCGCTAGGCCAACGACGCGACGACTGTGGGGTTGATTTTGAATGGCGCTGGCATCAGCGATGCCCACAGGAATGTCAAATTTAAATGTTGTGCCCGTTGTGTGTTCTAAAAATTCCTTGAGAGGCATTCCAGGGGTGAAAGCTTTACCGTGACTAATGACTGTTATTTCACCTCCCATCAAGCGGACAAATTGACGGCTAATGGTCAGTCCTAATCCGGTTCCTTGCTGTACTTTTTGACCGGATGCTGTTTGCACGAAGGGTTTGAATAGATTCTCGAGTTCCTCTGCCGCAATACCAACTCCCGTATCTTTTACTTCAAAGGTAATGGTTGTTGGTTGTTGGTTGTTGGTTGTTTTGGTTCCGGCTTCACTTTGGGCTTTTACCTGTTTATTTTTTACTTCTAAAGACACGCTTCCCGAAGAGGTAAACTTAACGGCATTACTGAGAAAATTAATCAGCACTTGCCGCAACTTAACTTCATCAGCGCAGATATATTTAGGAACATCGGTCGCACATTCAAATCGTAAGTGTAAGCTTTGAGCGTTTGCTTTCAACGCAAACATCTCCTCGATTTCAGCTAAAAACTGATGAATGTTCAAATTATTTTCAGATAACGTCATGCCTCCAGCTTCAACTTTGGAAAGGTCAAGCACCTGATTAATTAGAGATAATAAATGCTCTCCACTGCGCTGAATGATGTTAAGGTTCTCTTTTTGTTCATTTAACAGATTTGTATCCTCATTCATCAGTTGAGAAAAACCTAGAATGGCGTTCAGGGGAGTTCGCAATTCGTGGCTCATGTTGGCAAGGAAAGTGCTTTTGGCGAGGTTGGCGGCAATGGCGGCTTCTTTTGCCCGTTCGAGTTCTGCTTCGGCTTTTTTGCGATCGCTGATATCTCGTCCTACGGCCTGTAATTCAACAAGGCAACCGGAATCATCAAATATCCCTCGGTTAACCCACTGCGTCCAACGCACTTCGGAGCTAACAATCACCCGATTTTCAATTGTGACAACGGGATTGTCTTTGCTAATGGAATTAACGAGTCTGGTTATATATTCGCGGTCTTCTTCAAACACGACAGGTGCGTAGTGATGCCCGATGAGTTGTTCCCTTGTCAGTCCAAAAAATCGACAGAAGCCTTCATTGACAAAGGTAACGGTACCATCTGGCAGATACCTGGCAATCAGTTCTGTCTGGTCTTCGAGAATACCAAGGTAGCGTGCCTCGCTCTGCTGCAGAGCTTCTTCTGTTTTTTTGCGCTCGCGAATTTCCTGTTCTAAACGGACATTTTCAATGAGCGTAATCTGTGCTTGCTGGCGATCGCTAATATCTTGAAAAGCTGCGATCGCATATTCTACATTACCCGTCTCATCAAAAATTGGCGTGCTAGTTACTTCTAAGGGAACGATTCGCTCACTGTAGTGCAGTTCCAAATCATCCGCCCATGTTTTTTCACCGCGAAGCGATCGCACCAAGGGTAGCTGTTCCACTGGATACATTTGGTCTGTGCCTGCCCGATAAACGTGATAGGTTTTTGAGAGTTGCTCGATTTCGGCTTTGGGTAAATCTTGAATATTCAGTAACTGCTGTGAAACTGGATTGGCGAAAAGCAGTTGTCCTTTCGCGTCGTGAACGGATATGCCAAAAGGAATGGCATTAAGGAATTTATTCTGGCGATTTTGCGTCGATTGTAGCTGAGTGTAGAGTCTGGCGTTGGTAAGGGCGATCGCCGCCTGAGTCGAAAGCAATTGAATCACTTCCAGGCGATCGGGTGTAAAAACCCCATTTGCTAAATTATTTTCCAAGTAAACAATGCCAATTAATTGCCCTTGATTGAGTAGAGGGGCGCAAAGGATAGACTTGGGCTGGTGTGTTTTGATATAAGCATCTTGGGTAAATCTGCCTTCACGGGCAACATTGGTTTCAATCAGTCCTTTTTTAGTCCTCTCAACATAGTGAATAATCGACACCGGCAGACAAGTTTCTATAGGAGTAGATTGCAACACCATCACTTGATCTGAGTTAGCCTCACCTGACGCTTCGACTTTCAGTTGTCCTTGAGACTCTAAAATTAGATAGCCAGTTTGTGCGCCGCAGCTTTCCAGCAAGATTCTCATCAAAGTCGTGAGGAGTTTATCCAACTCAATTTCACTGGCAATTGCCCCAGATGCTTTCATCAAGGCTGCCAAATCCAGGAGTTCACCTGAAGTATTGCCAGAAGTAGTAGGTAGGCTGTTGCGCGAATTTATGGACATATTGGCTGTCGAAAAACGCTTTAAAAGTTCAGGATACTGTCGTTCCAAATCAGTCATTTTAGCTTTTGCGCCCCAACGTAAATAGCAGTAGTAAGAATTTGTCATATAGGCTTGGGCAACTTGCTCTTTTCCCCAAGCGATGTAGAATTTTGCAGCCAGTTCATTAGCCAAAGCCTCTTCGTTGATGTACTCATGTTCTTTGGCTAAGGCAATGGCGCGATCGTAGTAGTCGATCGCCCTAGCCTTTTCACCCAAAACTCGATATCGCTCTGCCTCCACTAGATAGAATTTATGGAGGTGAGTCATTGGAGCAAAATGAGCCCATTTCTTGAGCTTTTTCTGGTTGGATTTAACCTTCTGGAGGATGAGTTTTTGCTCTGATTTTGGTGCGTCAGAATAAATAGCCAGATAAAGTAAAGAATTGTAGAAATGGTAGAGAGGAATAGTACCTACAGCGCTATCGCTATATTTTTCGGCGGATTTAGCATTTTCTATAGCTTGCTGATAGTCTTGAAAAATATAGCAGAGAACTAACTTAAAAAAATAGAGGGAACGACATAGATTTTGAGCATTCGCCTCTATATGCAGAGGCAACATTTTTGTTTCGTCATAGCTTTCACCGATTAAACGGCATTTATCTTCAGCCCGGCCCATCAAGTTCAATACAACCTGTCGAGTGAGTTGGTTGTAGTAATAGGATGTTTCTTGCTTCAGTTGGCTGAGGGTATTGCTGTACATTGCCATCTCTGCCTCGACTGTTGCCAATTCCTTCCCCAATACATAGGAATGGTAGGAGTATACACAAACTGCATAAGCTGCATATTCTAAGTCTCCAGTTTCCAGAGCGATGGAGTAAGCATTCTGCAAAGGGTTTAAAGTTTCCCTAAGATGTTCTTTCCAATGTTTGACAAAGTAATTAACAATAAATATGGTTCTGGGTGTGAGTTCTTTAGTATTAAATTTATCTAGTAACAAAATAGCAAGTTGCCCAAATTTATAACCAGTCTCAATGTCTCCTACGGTTTCCCCAGACAGAATTAGTCCGTAAGTAGCATAGGCACAAGAAGACACAGAAGTATTCCCATATTTGATTGATAACTTTACCTGTTTAAACGCCATTAACGGTAGCAATTCAGGTGAAGCAAAATGGGCAGCAGAAACTACACTTGAGAGGATACGCATCGCTGCTAGCTTATAAGGATTAGTCATCAATGGTAGGTCGATCAAGTCCTCAACTCGCTTTCCTGCTAAACTTAACTTAGTCTTCACCAGTTCAAAAAAAATATTTAATTTTGTTGTTGTTTTTGGAAAGCGAATTCCCAACAACTTTAATACTGAAAGCGCCGTATCTATCGCTTCTAACGGTTGGTTTTGTGCTGTATAGGCTTGAATCTTGACTTCATAGACTTTCACTTTGTCGAGCAATGAAGTAGCTTGTTGAAGCACAATGTCAGCCAATTTTTCCATTTCCTCCACGTGGCCACTCAAGATAGCAGCTTCTACTGTTTCCACATAAAGTGCCAGAGTTAGGTCATACTGACGAAGCCAACTATCTGCACTCAGGCAATTTATACCAATTTTTAAGTAATTCCAGGCGGGTTTCCAAGCTGCTGATGCCTTCGCTTTTTTGCCAGCAATCAGATTTAGTTGAGCAAGTTTATCTCTGTCTAACAGAAAGTCAATTGCTTGAATAGCGAAGTTGAGTTGATTGACAATATCAAAAATCTTTTGTTGGAGTATGTGTGGCGGTGTATTTTGTAACAACAGTTGCCCGATTTTCCAGTGAACCGCTTGCTTGTCGTCTGGGGGAATTAGGGAATAGGCGGCTTGCTGGATGCGGTCATGAGCAAATTTATAAGTAATTTTGAAGTCATTCGAGTCTAGGTCTGCTTGAATAAATTTGTACTCATCCCCGACCGGTAATATCAATCCCGCTTGAATGGCATCCCATAATTCATTGGCCGTTTCTTTTTGAGAAGTTTCATTGATGGTTGAAAGCGTTGTCAAATCAAATTTGTTGCCAATACAAGCGGCTAACCGTAAAACTTTTTGTGTGGGTTCTGATAAAAGTTTAATTTTTCCGGACATGAATTCAACAACATTATCAGTAATGTTCCTAGTTATAATGTGTTCTAAATCCCAAGACCAAGCCCCAGCATTAGTATCAAATTTCAGGAATTGCTCTGTATAAAGTGACTTCAGAAACTCCTTGACAAAAAAGGGATTTCCCTGTGTTTTGTCCCAAACCAACTCGGCTAATCTTTGGGTATGGATGCACTCAGTCTTCAGCGTATCTGCAATGAATTCATTAACCTGGTTGAAATTTAGGGTTGAAAGGGAGAGATGGTTAACCACTATCCCCTGCTTGCTTATCTCAGATAAAGTCAGCATGGCAGGATGACTTGCACTCACTTCGTTATCTCGATAAGCTCCAATCAAAAACAGATATTGAGTATTAGCATGAGTCATTATCAACTGGATTAATTGCAGGGTAGCACTGTCTGTCCATTGCAAATCGTCTAGAAATAGTACGAGGGGATGCTCTTTTTGACAAAAGACTTGGAGCAAGTTTTGAAAAACTAAATTAAAACGATTTTGAGCTTCAGTGGCAGGTAATTCGGGGACGGGATTCTGTTTGCCAATAATCAGTTCAACTTCAGGAATGACATCAATTATAATTTGTCCGTTGATTCCTAATGCCCGTCGAATCTTCTCTCGCCACTGTTGTAATTGCGATTGAGTTTCTGTGAGTAATTGTCGCACCAATTCTTGGAAGGCAGCGACTAAAGCTTGATAGGGGATATCGCGTTGCAACTGGTCAAACTTACCTGAAATAAAGTAGCCGCTTTTTTGAGTTATGAGCTTATACAATTCCTGAACTAAAGCTGATTTTCCAATACCAGAGTATCCAGAAATTAGCATAAGTTCAGTGGCTCTTTGTACGGGCAGATTTTGTGAATGAGTGGTCGTTTGGTTACTCAGGTTATTTGTTAAACGTGTTTCTACTTGTTTCTCTTGTCCAGACGCTACACGAACAAATGCAGCCAATAAGGACTCTATCTGTGATTCTCTCCCGTACAGTTTTTGAGGGAGTTGCAATTGAGTAGAAATATCTTGGCATCCCAGGGAAAAATATTGAATTTTACCCGTTCTAGATTGAGCGAGACAAGTGTCTAAATCAGCCTTAATTCCCCAAGCACTTTGATATCTATTTTCTGCCATTTTTGCCATTAATTTCATGACAATTCCTGAGACAGGTAAGGGAATTTCTGGATGAATTTCATGAGGTGGAGTCGGTTGTTTGGCAATATGACAATGGACGGACTCAAGGGCATCGACGGATTCAAAAGGCAACTGGTTGGTTAGCAGTTCATAGAAAGTAACCCCAAGAGAATAAAAGTCGGTGCGGTAGTCGATTACTCGATTCATCCGTCCTGTTTGTTCTGGAGAAATATAAGCCCATGTCCCTTCTAGAAGATTAGGACTTTTGAGGCTGGGATTTTCTTGGGATAGGATGGTAGATAAGCCAAAGTCAATGATTTTTAATTGTCCGGTGTGAGGATTCAAGACAATGTTAGATGGATTGATATCTTTGTGAATGACATTTTTTTGATGAACTTTGCCTACAGCATCTGTGATTTGGATGGCAAGGTGGAGAAACTCTGGTAAAGCAAAGGTACGACGTTCCAGCAGAATTTTTAAGGACTCTCCGCCAAAATCCTCCAACAACATGACTTGTGTGTTTTCATATTTTCGCAGTTCGTAGGCTTTAATTGTTTCCTCTAGGTTGAGACGGCGAGTGATTTCGTATTCCTGCTGATAGCGGTAGAGTTCGGCTGGTGTGGGGTAATCCTCTTTGAGGAGTTTCAAAATCAAAGGTTGCTGATTAGATTTGAGGATGCCTCGGTATACGAGGGAATTAGCACTTTCGTAAATCTGGCTGACAATTGTGATATCTGGCAGTGAAATCATGTTGGGAATTATTGCTGCCTAAAAAAGTTAAGTATACAAATAAATATAACATGGGAGGAGCGGGTGAGAGGAGCAGTAAAGTCGCTCCAAATATAAATCCTTGTCTGACCCCCCCTACAACTCCCGATCTTTTATTATTGCTTTTTTGCTCTGGACTTACTTACGCTATATGTAGGGTACAAGTGTACTGGCACTTGAAGCGTCTAGCTATTGTGCGATCGCCCAAACTGAAAAATTTCGGAACGGACAATAATTAATGATAAAATATCTTAAGGATTCAGCTCCCCAATTGTGGTAATCTGACAACAATCCAATTTCATTCTCGATCGAGTGCGTGCAGCTATGCGAATCGGTAAAAATTTACAAAAGTTTCTGCTTTTCACAATAGCATTATTTTTCGCAGTATCGCTGTTGATTAAAGTTACTAAATTTCACAATTATTTCGGCATCAACCGCGCCGATACCGACGTGAAAGTTGTTGCCCTCACCTACGATGACGGGCCATATCCTCCATATACAAATCAGCTTTTAGATATCTTAGATCGCTATCAAGTTAAAGCAACTTTTTTTGAAATCGGTCGCAATATTGAGAAACATCCAGAAATCGTGAAAATGATTTTCGCGAGGGGAGATGAGTTGGCAAACCATTCCTACTCTCACAAAGATATGATGTTTAAACCCCAGGAAGTTTTGCTGTCTGAGATTGAAAAAACCGACAAACTTTTGCAGGAAGTTGAGGTTAAGCAAGACAGTATTAGTTTTCGGCCACCTTGGGGTAGGCGATTTGTAGTTTTGTCTTACTTGCTATCCCAAATGCACAAAAAACTGATTATGTGGGATGTGGATTCCCACGATTATGAAAAAACACTCACGGCGGAAGATATCGCAAATCGGGTGATTGACAATGTGCGCTCTGGTTCGATTGTGGTGATGCACGACGGCGGGGGCGATCGCTCGAAAACCGTAGCAGCAACTGAGATGATTGTCAAGGATTTGCAGTCGAAAGGTTACGAATTTAAGACTGTTTCTGAGTTGTTGAAAGAGCAGTAGGGTGCGTCAGCCACAATTATTTTCGCGACAAATCAACAATCTCATACTGACGCACCAGGAAATAAATGGTGCGTCAGAATTAGACTTTCCGTAACGCTTGAAAATTTCAAACCTGACAAGCGAATTTCAAAGGTGGTACGCGCCACGTGATTTATCCGTGGAATCAATCCCAAATCGAAAATCCTCAAGCCCCCGCATTTATCCGTGGGGTCGCCTCTAAAATCTCAAATCTCAAATCTCAAATCGATTGACGCACCCTACCACAATCAATAACCAAGATAGTTTGCCACATAATTAGCAATTTTTATGCTGCCACCAGCTTGCCCCATTCTCTCTAAACCATTTTGAATGCAACTGGCTAAATATTTATCATCTTGCAAAGTGCGATCGACTGCCAAAGCAGCTTCCTTGAGAATATCAGAATTTGCTGGTTGTGTGCCAATAACCTGCACGGAATCACCTAAAAGCCGATTTTGAGCCTCCGCAAATCTATAGGTAAAGGCAGGGCCGTTTCCCGGTACTGCAATTACAGGTTTTCCCAAGCCCACCGCTTGTTCGACAGCAGTTCCCGTCATCCCAATTACTAAACTCGACTGCTGCAAAATATCGGCGAAAGCATCGGCTGAACACATCACTTCGACTAATTCTTGTTCAGCAAAAGACCGTTTGATTGTTGGAAACATGAGCTTGCCCGATCGCATTTGCCATGCGGATCGCGCCGCAATATCATCTAATTCAGGCATCAAAGCTGGAACTAAAGCAGCCCGAAACTGCACCGGTAAAGTAGAGTTACTAGCAATTTCTTTAACCAGTTCCAGCAGCAAAACGAGGTTGTCGGTGGCTTCCGGGAGGCGAGAACCGGGGAGAAGGGCGATCGTCCGAACTCCGGGTATTAACTGCAAATCTTTGCCCGTAGAATTGAGGTTGTCCATGACAGGATTGCCAACAAACTGAGCTTTCTTTAAACCCTGTTGGTTTAAGTCAGCAGCAGTCAAAGCATCTCTAGTAAAAACCGCCAGACATTTCTCTGAGCAAAGCAACTGCCACAAGATTAAACCCAAATTGACTCGCCCCTCGTAATAACTAGAATGGGCCGAGAGAAAAATTATATAGGGGCGGTTGCTGGCATGGGCGATCGCCCCGGCGACAATATCCCCAGTCGCCACCACCAAATCGCAGTGGCGCGAATGCGTCCAAACAGCTTGCAATTGCTGCCAAGTCAAAGCAATCAGCCCGGCCCCAATATCTTTGAGGAAAAACAGGGGATTCATGTAAAAAACTCCCCCAGACGGCATTTGACTGGTGGGCCCAATAATTGGCACGGTTGATCGGCGGTAAGCAGCCCCGTCACCGACAACCGGCATCGCCGAAACATCAACATCCACGCCAGATACTCTCAAAGCTTTGAGAATTTGACAGTTAATCGCGTCTTCCCCGTGCCCGTTGCTGAGGAAAAGTATCCCCTTCGATTTCATATAATCAGAATACAATCAGAATCAGTGCCGAGCTTTTTTTAAAGACAGCCGTGCGATAGCTAAACTCGGGCGGGCTAACTTTTTGTTAGTCTAATTTAAATACATTGTGGAAGTGAAACAGCGTGAATATTGAAATTGGGCGGGGCAAAAGCGCTCGCCGAGCTTACGGCATAGATGAAATTGCGCTTGTACCCGGACAGCGCACCCTCGATCCGAGTTTGGCAGATACCAAGTGGCAGATTGGCGGGATCGATCGAGAAATCCCGATCATCGCCAGCGCCATGGATGGAGTAGTTGATGTCCGCATGGCGATTTTGCTGTCGGAATTGGGAGCAATGGGCGTGCTCAACCTAGAAGGAATTCAAACCCGCTATGCCGACCCCCAGCCAATATTAGAGCGCATCGCCAGTGTGGGGAACCACGAATTTGTTTCCCTGATGCAGCAACTCTATGCCGAACCCATCAAGCCAGAATTAATCGACCTGAGAATTAAAGAAATTAAAGCAGGAGGAGGGATTGCCGCCGTCAGCGGTACACCAGCCGGCGCGAGCAAATACGGCCGGACGGTTGCTGAATCTGGAGCCGATATATTTTTTGTGCAAGCAACAGTAGTCTCGACAGCTTTCCTTTCCCCTGAAGCGATCACGCCTCTAGACTTAACTCAATTCTGTCAAGAGATGCCGATCCCAGTAATTTTGGGTAACTGCGTGACCTACGAAGTCGCCCTGAATTTAATGAAAACTGGCGCTGCGGGCATTCTCGTGGGCATTGGGCCGGGGGCTGCTTGCACATCTAGGGGCGTATTGGGTGTCGGCGTGCCCCAAGCCACAGCGGTAGCAGACTGCGCCGCCGCGCGGGACGACTACTATCGCGAAACTGGCAAATATGTGTCGGTGATTGCTGACGGCGGTTTAATTACCGGCGGCGATATCTGCAAGTGCATTGCCTGCGGTGCCGATGCAGTGATGATTGGTTCGCCCTTTGCCAGGGCCGCCGAAGCTCCTGGCCGCGGCTTTCACTGGGGGATGGCGACTCCCAGCCCGGTTTTACCGCGCGGCACTCGCATTCGAGTGGGGACTACGGGTACTGTGGAGCAAATTTTGCGGGGGCCTGCGGTGCTAGATGACGGTACGCACAACTTGCTCGGAGCTCTGAAAACTAGCATGGGTACCTTGGGTGCTAAGGATATTAAGGAGATGCAGCAAGTGGAAGTGGTAATTGCTCCTTCTCTGCTGACTGAGGGTAAAGTCTATCAAAAAGCTCAGCAGTTGGGCATGGGTAAGTAGATTTACCGATCGAATACCAGCATACCTTGACAAAATTTGTTCAATAGTCTCGAAATTTACAGAATGTTGTGGAATTATCGAGAAGGAGATGTCACAATAGAAGAAGCGGAGACACAAGTTTCCGTTCACTCCTCACACCACACTCCGCCCGGACTACTGTTCGGGCGGTTCCTTTTTTGCCGGAAATCTTGCCTCTTGCTTACTAGATACAGGACTGAGGCTTTTCGCTCCGGAGAGGGGGAGAGGGGGAGAGAGGGAGAGTCTGGGAGTGGGAGAATTTTTCTTCTATATAAGTGCATTCTGCCTTGGGAAACATAAATGCCTTGGGAAACATAAGTGCCTTGTTCCTTCAGAAACCTTGTGCTTTCTTACCTTCTACCGTCTTCCCTCTTCCTTCTACCGTCTTCCTTTTTCCTTCAGAAGCCTTCTCTTAAAATCGTTGACGCAAGTGGTTACATTTTTTGCTAGACTTGTTATCCGAGAAATAGTATTTACAAGGATGGCTAGGGATGTCAGCAGCCGCGCAAGTAACCGACTCTACCTTTAAGCAGGAAGTGCTCGATAGCGAAGTTCCAGTTCTAGTGGATTTTTGGGCTCCCTGGTGCGGGCCCTGTCGGATGGTGGCACCCGTCGTAGACGAAATTGCCCAGCAATATGAAGGGCAGGTCAAGGTAGTAAAAGTTAATACCGACGAGAATCCTAACGTGGCCAGCCAATACGGTATCCGCAGCATTCCGACGCTGATGATATTTAAGGGGGGTCAACGTGTGGATATGGTGGTAGGGGCAGTTCCGAAAACTACTCTAGCCAACACTCTGGAAAAGTACATTTAACTGAATTGCGAGCGGTTTCGCGCTGTTCTTTGTGGGCCGCGAAAGCTAACTCGCTTCAGAACCGGGGCAAAGCTACGGGAAAAGTTATTAGTGGTCAGCAGGGCAATTTGCTGGTGGCTATTGGCTTCTAACTTTGGCTTGCCCCTTAATTTTTGGTAGCGACAATTTGTTATCGTTTCGGAAAAATTCATGATTCGTTCTGGGTCTGGTCAAGGTTTTGAGTCCCTCCAAGCTGAATTGATCGATTTGCTCGATCGCTTCCCAATGTTAAAGCACTCTGAGTGGATCGAACGATCGCTCTCTACTATAGTGCAAATGGCCGGAGAGGAGCTCGATCGCCTAGACTGGAAAATTATTGCGGCGTCGCTCCGAGATATGGAGAGCGCTTTTGAGATGTTTTATCCTTACCGACACGTTCGCAAAATTGTGATTTTTGGTTCGGCGAGGGTGTCACCGCAATCGGCAGAATATTTGATGGCCAGAGACTTTGCGCGGGCGATCGCCCAGCAGGGGTTTATGGTGATTACTGGCGGCGGCGGAGGAATTATGCAGGCGGGGAACGAGGGGGCGACTGCTGAACGTTCTTTTGGGCTGAACATTCAGTTGCCTTTCGAGCAGAGTTCTAATCCTTTCATTGCCGGCGATCCCAAATTGCTCAATTTTAAATATTTTTTCACTCGCAAGTTATTTTTTCTCCGGGAGAGCGATGCTTTAGCTCTGTTTCCGGGTGGTTTTGGCACTCTGGACGAGGCTTTTGAGTGTCTGACTTTGACTCAAACTGGCAAGTTCGGGCCGGCTCCTTTGGTATTGATCGATCGACCGGGAGGAGATTATTGGCACGATTGGAATTATTTTGTGCAAAAACAATTGCGGGGCCGGGGTTTGATTTCACCCGAGGATCGCAGCCTGTATACGATTACTGACGATATAAATGTCGCTTGCGAGGCGATCGGTAGTTTTTATCTGGTTTATCACTCCTGCCGTTATGTACGCGAAAAATTGGTAATTCGCTTGAAAACAGAGCTTTCTGAGGAGAAGGTCGATCGGCTAAATACTGATTTTAGCGATATTGTTGTCACCGGAAAAATTGAAAAAAGTCAAGCTTTGGAACCGGAAATAGGAGATGAAACTTTCGATCTGCCGCGCCTGACTTTGCATTTCAACCAGCGGGATTTTGGGCGGCTTTATCAGCTAATTGCTGCTATTAATCAAATGGGTGCAGCTTCGCCGGCGGCTGCCCATCCAGAACAAAAGTAGTTATTAGTCATTAGTTATTAGTCATTAGTCTGTAGAGGCGGGTTTCACGAGAAATAGTTGTAACTAACTCAGAGGATAAATAAACCTGCCCCTCTGATGGAGATAAATTTGACAGACTGTCTTTTGACAAAATCGATAGGCTACATTTATGATATTCAACACTCATCAATAATCAATCAGCAGTAAAAAAACTAATAACTAATGACTGCTGACTACTAACTCAAAATGCTAGACCTGCTGCTAATTGCAATTTTGGGATTTCTCGGCAGTTTCGGTCACTGCGCTGGGATGTGCGGCCCGCTGACAATGGCGTTTTCTCTTTCTAATTCCCGCAACGATAAATTAGCTGCTTTCCGCTTTCATTTGCTGCTAAATTTGGGGAGAATTACTGCTTACGCTTTGGTTGGTGCTGCAATTGGCGGACTGGGTTCGGTGTTAATTGCTGGCGGACTTTTGGCAGGTACGGGTAGCGAATTGCGGCGGGCGATCGCACTTCTCACGGGCACGATGCTGATTTGGTTCGGAGTAGGGCAAATTAAACCGAACTTGCTGCCGGGATTGCCCCGATTGCACCCGCTGTCGCACGATCGAGTCGGACAAGCAATGAGCAAGCTTTCGGCACAAAAAAAATGGTGGGTGCCGATTGCTTTGGGTTTGCTTTGGGGTTTGATTCCCTGCGGTTTCCTCTACGCGGCGCAGATTAAGGCGGCGGAAACGGGAAATTCGGTTTTGGGTGCGGCCACGATGCTGGCTTTTGGACTCGGCACGCTGCCAACGATGCTGGGAGTGAGTTTTTTTGCTGGCAGATTGAGCGCCGACAAGCGCAGTCAACTTTTTCGTGCGGGTGGTTGGGTGACGATATCGATCGGGATTCTTACCTTGCTGCGAACCGATGAAATGGTAGATTTTACAGGCCACGCAGCGCTGCTGTGCTTGATGCTAGCACTGTTGGCGCGTCCGGTGAGCAAGTTTTTGCCGCAACTGCTGCGCTACCGCCGGGCTTTGGGTGTGGGCGCGTTTGTCTTAGCACTCGCCCACACGTTTCATATGCTGGATCATACGCTGAAATGGAATTTTGACGCCCTATCTTTTATGTTGCCGCAGCATCAGTTGGGAATGATGGCTGGGATGCTGTCGCTGCTGTTGATGTTGCCGGCGGCGGTTACAAGTTGCGATCGTATTCAAAATTTTCTAGGCCAACTGTGGCGAATGCTTCACTTGTTAAGCGTTCCAGCTTTCTTGCTGTGCGCCATTCATGCTGCACTCATCGGTTCCCACTATCTCGGTGGCTTTGAATGGAAGTTGCACAATCAACTGCTGACAGGCGTGTTAGCGGTGGTTGTGGTATTAGTTATGTTTGTGCGATCGCGCTTGTTTTGGTCAGTTTTATCACTAGAAAATTTCTATGTTTCACCTGTCAAACAAAAGTAAAAGTTTAGGATTGTTAGTATTTTTGGGAGTGCTAGTAGAAGCAACAATTCCCAGTGCGCCGCAGTTAAACTCTCTTTCAGTTTTGGCACACGAAGTCGAAGTATCCGGGGATGTCGCAGCTACCTTTCACCTCGAACCCAACCACAATCCCCGCGCCGGACAGCCTGCGAGAGTGTGGTTTGCGCTGACTCGCAGGGGCGGTCAAATTATCCCGCTAGAGCAGTGTAATTGCAAATTGGCTGTTTATCCTAAAAATCGTAAAGAGGGGGATAAGCCGCTGATGCAGCCGCCTTTAACCGCCATATCTGCCGAGAAATATCAAGGCATTCCGGGAGCTGATATCGTGTTTCCCAAGGCTGGGATTTACGAACTAGAATTGAGCGGAACAGCCCAAAATAAAGCTAATTTTAAACCCTTTAAACTGACTTATACAGTCACAGTTCGCTAAGATAATCTTTCCATCACCGAACATAAATCTTGTAGGGGCGGGTTCACCAACAATAAATGCCTAAAACCCACAATCTCATAAACCCGCCCCCACCCAACGGCCAATCATAATCTACCTATTTTAACATACAAGAAAATACAACCGAAATCTGTATAAAACCTTAAAAAGTGCCAACTCTACAAAATGTCACAAATTTTTACACTACATTATAACCAGTGTCCATTATGGAATTTGTGCAAGCTAACCTCTTTTGAACTGAGCAAAGGATATAACGATGGATATCTTATCTAACACCGTGGCGCTATCGCGGATGCAATTTGCCCTAACCGCCATATTCCATATGCTGTGGCCAGTTCTGACAACTGGAATGGGGATTTACCTGGTAATTGTTGAAGGAATGTGGCTAAAAACTCGCAATCCTGACTACTACCATCACGCTCGTTTTTGGTCTAAACTCTACGTCCTAAACTTCGGTATTGGAGTAGCTTCAGGAATTCCGATGGAATTTCAGTTTGGCACAAACTGGGCACCATTTTCGGAAGCGGTTGGTGACTTTTTTGGCAGCATTTTGGGATTTGAAGCTTCAATGGCATTTATGCTAGAAGCCGGCTTTTTAGGCATTATGCTATTTGGTTGGGAGCGCGTTCACCCGATCGTCCATTATTTCGCTACAATCATGGTAGCCTTCGGCGCTAACCTATCCACAGTCTGGATTTTAGTCGCTAACTCTTGGCTGCAAACTCCTGCAGGCGGAGAAATGGTCAATGGCAAGTTTATTGTCAGCGATTACTTTCAAGCAATTCTGAACCCGTTCGCATTAAACAGCATTCTTCATATGTTTTTTGCGACGTTAGAAACTTCGCTGTTTGTCATTGGGGGAATTAGCGCTTGGTACATTCTCAATAAGCGCAACCAAGCGTTTTTTTCCAAGTCTTTAAAAATTGCCATAGCGACAGCAATCGCCGTTGCACCTTTGCAGATATACATCGGACATTTGAGCGCCGAACAAGTCTATCACTATCAACCCACTAAATTAGCAGCAATCGAAGCTAAGTGGGAAACCTCACCAGCGGGAGAGTCCGCAGATTGGACTTTGCTAGCTTTGCCTAATGAAAAAGCCCAAAAAAATGACTGGGAAATTAGCGTACCCAATGGCTTAGGGTACGTTCTGGAATTCAAGCAAAAACTCTCCGAACCCGTACTCGGATTGAAGGAATGGAAGCCAGAAGATAGACCCAGGATGGTGGGTTTAATCTATTATTGTTTCCGCATCATGTCCGGCATTGGATTCTTCTTTTTAGGACTGATGCTGTTCAGTATAATTCAGTGGATGCGAGGCAAACTTTCTGCTGAAAATATTAGCAGTCAACCTTGGCTGATGCGCGCTTGGGTATTAGCTGCTCCCCTGGGATATATTGCTGTAGAATCGGGTTGGATTGTGCGCTGTGTCGGCAGACAACCTTGGGCTTTATACGGGCAAATTCGCACTGCTGACGCGGTGTCAAACATCCCCGCCAGCAATGTTTTAACTTCTCTGAGTTTCTTTGCAGTTATTTACAGCTTTTTGTTTGTTTGTGCCTTGTATTTTGGCAGCAGAATTATCCGCCAAGGGCCTAATTTAAGTCTGCCTGTGCCTGGTTTAGACAATGAACCTGCCATCGAAAGTCAACCCGCAGAACACATTCCCGATCAACGTCCCTTGGAAGCACAACAATAGGAGATTTTATGCAAGCTTTGGAGCATTTTCTCCCGCAAGTTTGGTTTGTAGTTTTGGCTTTGTTTCTCCTGCTATATGTCATGCTAGATGGTTTTGACTTAGGAGTAGGAATCCTGTCTCTTACTGCTTCCGACGAGGAACGCCGGGGCATTTTAATGACGAGTTTGGGCAACGTTTGGGACGCGAACGAAACGTGGCTAGTTTTAATGGGAGGCGCTTTATTTGGTGCATTTCCCCTCGCTTACGGTACGATTTTAACGGCCTTGTACATACCGATTTGCATGATGCTTTTTGGTTTGATATTTCGCGCTGTAGCCTTTGAATTTCGCGAGCATTCTAATCGCAAGTTATTCTGGAATTATGCCTTTGGTGCTGGCAGTTTTTTAGCAGCTTTAGCTCAAGGATTTGCCCTCGGTGCTGTGCTCGAAGGCATTGCGGTTGATGAAGCTGGTCACTTTGTAGGTTCTACTTGGGATTGGCTGGATTGGCGATCAATCTTGGTTGCTTTGACGCTGATTCAAGGCTATGTTTTGATCGGTTCAACCTATCTAATTATGAAAACGGAGGGCGAACTGCAAACAAATCACTATCGCACGGCTAAAATTGCGGCGGTGACAACTTTAATCGGAGCAGTTTTAATTACGATCGCCACTCCGATTTTTTACGAAAGTGCTAGAGCCAGGTTGTTCGATAAACCGCTAGTTTATGTCTTTGCCACGATTCCTTTGTTGGGAGTGCTATTGGTGGGACTGCTGCTGAAAAGTCTCGCAAATAAAGAAGAACGAACGCCGTTTGTCTGGACGATTCTGATTTTCTTGCTTACTTTCATCGGCTTGGGATTAATTGTTTTTCCCTACATTATTCCCTCGCAAATCACCATTTACCAAGCCGCAGCTTCGCCCAGCGCCCTGGTATTTATGATTGTGTTTATGGGCGTTCTGCTCCCGATTATGATTTTTTACAACATCTACAATTATGTTGTGTTTCGGGGTAAGGTTGTCGGCGGCCACTACGGCGAATAAAGCATAATACAACCGCAGATGCAGGCAAATATACGCAGATACTATCAAGTTTCTATACTGGTTAATCTGCGTATATTTGCGGTTAAAAATTACAAATTATTGTTTTATGATACCATCACAACTTACGAAACCATACTATACATACCATAGCCAATAGGGCCGAATAGGGAAAGGAACTGGTTGAGAATTAGCGATCACACCTCATACGATTTAAGATTTGAGATTGCTCGCACGGATGAGTCCGGGGGCTTGTCACCAAAATGCTTGATTGTCAAATAATAGTTGATAAACATAGGGAAAAAATTACAGTTAATTCTGTACCTAGCGAGGGTGCAGAGTTGGCGATCGCTATCTTTGTCACATAATAAAATAAAATAGAAGGGAATGTTTTAATTTAACTGTTGTATAAACGAGTTATGGATGCGATCGCAAATTTGTCAGGTTATGAAATTACAGAGAAACTTTATGTAGGTACACGTACCTTAGTCTATCGAGGCATCCGTACCCGTGACCAATACCCAGTCGTCGTCAAACTGCTGCGAAACAAATACCCCACCTTCAACGAGCTCGTCCAGTTTCGCAACCAATATACCATTGCCAAAAATCTCGACTTCCCTCACCTCGTCAAACCCCTGACGCTGGAAGTATACCAGAATAGCTATGTCCTAGTAATGGAAGACTTTGGCGGAGTCTCCCTATCTACTTATCTCAAAACCGCAACAAATGAAACCGAATCATCTCAAGTTTTACCTTTAGCAGAATTTCTCCCACTCGCCATACAACTAACAGACATTATCCACTATCTCTACCAAAAGCGAGTCATTCACAAAGATATTAAACCCGCTAATATTCTTATTAATCCAGACACTAAACAAATTCAACTAATTGACTTTAGTATTGCATCCCTCCTACCACGAGAAACCCAAGAAATACAGAATCCCAATATCTTAGAAGGAACATTAGCCTATCTCTCTCCCGAACAAACAGGACGGATGAATCGAGGCATTGACTATCGTAGTGACTTTTATTCCCTGGGTGTGACTTTTTATGAATTGTTGACAGGAAAGTTGCCCTTTATCTCGGATGATCCGATGAAATTGGTGCATTGTCATCTCGCCAAACAGTCCAAACCGAGCCATCACATTAATCCTGAAATTCCCCCGATTTTATCGCAAATTATCAGTAAGCTAATGGCGAAAAATGCCGAAAATCGCTATCAGAGTGCATTAGGACTCAAGCACGATTTAGAGATTTGTTTAGTTCAGTTACAAAAAACAGCACAAATAGAATCTTTTGAACTCGGAAAGCGAGATATTAACGATCGCTTTACTATCCCCGAAAAGCTCTACGGTAGAGAAAAAGAAGTTAATCACCTATTAGCTGCCTTTGAGCGAGTCAGCACAGGTAGCACCGAAATGATGCTAGTAGCAGGTTTTTCGGGAATTGGGAAAACCGCCGTTGTCAATGAAGTTCATAAACCCATTGTCCGTCAGCGCGGTTATTTTATCAAAGGCAAATATGATCAATTTCAACGCAACATTCCCTTCAGTGCCTTTGTGCAAGCCTTCCGCGACTTAATGGGTCAATTGCTATCAGAATCGGATACCCAACTGCAAACATGGAAAACCCAGATTTTAGCAGCCGTCGGAGACAACGGACAAGTATTGATTGACGTAATTCCTGAGTTAGAACGGATAATTGGCGCTCAACCTCCTGCAACAGAATTGTCAGGAAGTGCCGCCCAAAATCGCTTTAATCTGCTAATGCAGAAATTTGTGCAAGTTTTCACGAGCAAAGAACATCCTTTAGTGATGTTTTTGGATGACTTGCAATGGGCGGATTCAGCCTCCCTGAATTTGCTACAATTATTGATGAGGGAGACAGGATATTTATTAGTATTGGGGGCCTATCGAGATAATGAAGTTTCACCTGTGCATCCATTTATCTTAACAGTAGATGAGATAATTAAAAGTGGGGCAATAGTGAAGACGATTACTTTGCAACCATTAAGCCAACCAGATATGAATTTGTTGGTGGCGGATACGCTGAATTGCGACTTATCCCTGACCCAACCTTTGACCAAATTAGTGTATCAAAAAACTCAGGGTAATCCTTTCTTTGCCACTCAGTTTCTCAAGGCATTACATGACGATAAGCTAATTAGCTTTAACTGGGATATTCGGCATTGGCAGTGTGATATTGCCCAAGTCAAAGCCTTAGCGATCACTGATGATGTCGTTGAATTCATGGCTTTGCAATTGCAGAAGTTGCCGCCAGAAACTCAGGATGTTCTCAAATTAGCTGCTTGTATTGGAGCGCAGTTTGATTTGAATACGTTAGTAATTGTCAGTGAGAAATCTGCTGCGATGACGGCTAAAGCTTTATGGAAAGTAATGCAGGAAGGTTTGGTGATTCCCACGACCAAAATCTATAAATTCTTTACGGAATCAGAGAGTGATGAAGTTTTCAAGGCTTCAGCTAATCCCACTTATCGATTTTTACACGATCGCGTCCAGCAAGCCGCATATTCGCTAATTCCAGATTCGCAGAAAAAAGCAACGCATCTCAAAATCGGACAATTACTTCAGCAAAATTGCGCCGAGATAGAGCAAGAAGAAAAACTGTTTGATGTTATCGGGCATTTGAATCGAGGAATTGAGTTAATTACCCAACCTAGCGAACGAGAAGCCTTAGCTAAACTGAACTTGGCAGCCGGTTGTAAAGCCAGAAATTCTACCGCCTACATGGCAGCCAGAGTTTATCTGCAGACAGCCATTGATCTACTAACAGCCAACTGCTGGCAAAGCCAGTATGAATTAACCCTGAACCTCTATGTTGCTGCTGCTGAAGTCGCCTATTTGAATGCTGACTTTGATGGCATGGAAGAGATGGCAGCACTTGTGCTAAAGAATGCACAGACAATATTAGACAAAATCAAAATTTATGAAATTCAAATCGTCGCACAGACAGCACAGAGTAAGACGTTAGAAGCCATTGCAGTAGCAAGAGATGCACTCTGGCAATTGGGGGTTGAACTCCCTACCGAAGCTGACGAAGCCTTGATTGGTAAAGCGCTACAGAGCCTTGCGGGCCAACTCAGCGGCAGAAAAATTGAGGAACTAATCGATTTGCCTGTGATGAGTGATCCTCAGACTCAGGCAGCTATGCCAATATTGGCAATGTTATTTGCACCCATTCTCCAGGGAATTCCAGGCTTAGTACCCCTACTGAGCTCCACGATGGTAAGTTTATCACTCCAATTTGGGAATGCACCCGCATCAACAGTGGGCTATGCGATTCACGGGCTTGTATTAAGTGCCTTTTTGGGAGAGGCAAAAACAGGCTATAGCTTTGGTAAATTGGCAATGTCATTGCTCGATCGGGTCAATTCACGAGAATTTAAGTGCATTACTCATAATATGTTTGGGGCATTTATTCAGCATCATCAAAATGCTATGAGGGCAGGGATACCAACCCTGAAAGAGGGCTTTATAGCTGGGATGGAAACTGGCGATTTTCTTAACGCTGGCTACAATATAGCTACTTACAGCTACATCAACTTTTACAGTGGGGTAGAACTGGATACTTGGGAACCGGAACTTGCAGTCTACAGTGCTACCTTGGCTCAGGTGAAGCAATATTCTGCTCGGACTTATTTGCATATGGAGCTGCAGATGTTGCAGAACTTGAGGGAAGTTCGTACTCTGTCGGATTGCTTAATCGGCGAAGCCTATGATGAAACGGTAATGATTCCTAAGCACTATCAGGAGCGTGAATTCAGTGCGATCGCCCTTATCTACGTCTACAAACTACTGCTTGCCTATTCCTTTGGTAATTATCCGGCTGCTCTAAACTACATTAGCTCAGCCAAAGAGTGTGTGATGGCATTATCAGGATTGGTTCATGTTCCCATTTTCCATTTCTATGCAGCCCTGACGCATCTGGCGCTCTTCCCCACAAATCCTGAAATTGAGCAAGCTGACATTCTCGCCTCTGTGGAAATTCATCAAACGACTCTGCACCAATGGGCGCAAAATGCTCCCATGAATCATCTGCATAAATGGTATTTGGTTGAAGCAGAACGGCAGCGGGTTTTGGGCAATAAAGCAGATGCACTGGAAATGTACGATCGCGCGATCTCCCTCGCTAAAGAAAATCTATTCCTCAACGAAGAAGCCCTCGCCAACGAACTCGCAGCCAAATTCTACCTAGAATGGGGCAAAGAAAAAGTAGCTCAAGCCTACATGATTGAAGCATATTATTGTTATGCCCGCTGGGGAGCTAAAGCCAAAATAGACGATTTGGAAAAACGTTATCCTCGCCTACTCGGTATTATCCTTCAGCAAGCTCAATCCTTTAGTTCCTTTAAGGAAACGATCGCCCGGGGAACAATTACTTATAATACCAACTCTTCTAGCAGCAACTCTGAATTTCTAGATGTGCCTACTCTGATCCAAGCCTCTCAAGCCATTTCTGGAGAGATTGAACTAGATCAACTCCTGACTACTCTTTTAAAAATAGCGATCGCGAATGCTGGCGCCACTAAGTGCGTCTTATTGCTCAAACAAAAACAGTATTTACAGGTAGCGGCTCTTGTAGCAGAGGGACAGGAACCTAAGCTATTACCATCAATACCTCTAGAATCTAGTCAGGATGTAGCAATTAGTTTGGTTAACACGGTCAAGCGTAGTTTGAAACCTTTGGTAATAGTTGATGCTAGGGTAAGTTCCCAGGTTGCGAGCGATCGCTATATTGAACAGCACCAGCCGATCAGTGTTCTTTGTATGCCCATTCTTAATCAAGGGCAGTTGATAGGAGTTTTATACCTGGAAAATAACCTGACGGTTGGGGCATTTACGAGCGATCGCATTGAAGTGCTAAATTTGCTGGCTTCTCAAGCTGCTATTTCCTTAGAAAATGCCCGTTTGTATCAAGAATCTCAACAAGCATTTACCGATCTCAAACAAGCACAAATAAAAATAGTTCAAAGCGAAAAGATGTCAGCATTGGGAAACTTAGTGGCTGGGGTCGCTCACGAAATTAATAATCCAGTGGGTTTTCTGGTTGGTAATATTCAACCCGCCTTAGATTATATCAAAGATTTGTTTGGATTGCTCGATTTGTATGAACAAAAATATCCGCAACTCGATCCAGAAATTCAAGAAGAAATCGAGAACATCGATCTTGACTACATCCGGGAAGATTTACCGAAATTAATAGGTTCGATGCGGGAAGGCGTGAAGCGGATTCGGGATATTAGTACCAGTCTACGGACATTCTCCCGTGCCGATACTAACTATCCCGTACCTTGCAATATCCACGATGGCATCGATAGCACCATTATGATTCTGAAACATCGCCTCAAGGCTAACGATACTCGTCCAGAAATCAAAGTGATTAGGGAATATGGGAATTTGCCACCCGTGGAGTGTTATGCCGGACAGTTGAATCAAGTATTTATGAATTTGTTAGGTAATGCGATCGATGCTTTGGAGGAATCAAATCAAGGACGACCTTATGCAGAAATCGCTAATGAAATTACCATTAAAACCGACATTTTTCGGGACAACAAACAAGCGAGAATTTGGATCAAAGATAACGGTGTGGGTATGAGTGAAGCTGTGCAAGAGAAGATTTTTGATGAGTTATTTACTACCAAGGAAGTAGGGAAAGGCACGGGATTGGGTTTGGCGATCGCACGGCAGATTGTGGTTGAGAAACACGGCGGTACAATCGAGGTAAATTCTGTATTGAGAGCAGGGACGGAGTTTACAATTTTATTGCCGATGAAAGGATAAGACTATTATCTTGATAGAGCGCCATCTTTCTCTTTAAAAGTGAAAAAGAATAAAAGCGGTAGAGTCTGTCGCTTCGGGATTTCGCAGTTTTATTTTCCTCAGACTAGACCAATAAAAGTGTATAATTAGTTACAATAGTCAATGTCTGAGATGGGGTAATCCAGATGAGTGCAGCAGTGGATTTGACGAAGCGAGTTTCAGGATATCATCTGGTTGAGCAATTATACTGTGGTTCCAGAACCCTAGTTTATCGAGCCATTCGAGAAACAGATCAGCTTCCGGTTGTCATTAAACTATTAAATCGAGACTATCCCAGCTTCAGCGAACTGCTGCAATTCCGCAACCAGTACACCATCGCGAAAAACCTACGTCTGCCGGGAGTCGTTGAACCCTACAATTTGGACTCCTATCGCCACAGCTATGCCCTAGTAATGGAGGATTTTGGGGGCATTTCTCTGCGAGACTACGCCCAAGAGGCATCGCTGACTCTAGCAGAAATATTGGAAATTGCCATTCAAATAACTGACATCCTTGACGGACTGTACCGAAACCGAGTCATCCACAAAGATATTAAGCCAGCTAACGTCCTCATACATCCGAAAACTAAACAAATTAAACTAATTGACTTTAGCATCGCCTCCCTACTGCCGAGAGAAACTCAAGAAATTCAAAATCCCAACGTTTTAGAAGGAACCCTCGCCTATATTTCTCCCGAACAAACTGGACGAATGAACCGAGGCATCGACTACCGCACCGACTTTTATTCTATGGGAGCCACCTTTTACGAACTCCTGACAGGAAAACTGCCATTTGAATGTGACGACCCCATGGAGTTGGTTCACTGCCATATTGCCAAACAACCTCCTTCAATAAACAGCAAAGAAATCCCGCAGGTGGTTTCGGATATTGTCATGAAGCTGATGGCAAAAAATGCCGAAAAACGCTATCAAAGTGCCTTGGGATTGAAGCATGACTTAGAACGGTGTTTGCAGCAGTGCCAAGAAACTGGAAAGATTGAAACTTTTGAGTTAGGAACGCGGGATGTATGCGATCGCTTCCTGATTCCCGAAAAACTCTATGGTCGAGAACGAGAAATACAGCAACTTTTAGCAGCCTTTGAACGAGTAGCACAAGGGAACAGCGAAATGATGCTCGTTGCAGGCTTTTCCGGCATCGGAAAAACCGTTGTGGTCAATGAAGTTCACAAACCTATTGTCCGAAAGCATGGCTATTTCAGTAAAGGTAAATTTGACCAGTTCAATCGCAATATTCCCTTTTCGGCATTTGTGCAAGCCTTTCGCGATTTAATGACACAATTGCTCAGTGAAAGCGATCTTCAAATCCAAGCATGGAAAACCAAAATTTTAGCAGCCCTTGGTGACAACGGACAAGTCATTATTGAAGTCATTCCTGAACTAGAACGGATTATCGGACAACAACCCCCAGCCCCAGAATTATCAGGGATAGCTGCTCAAAATCTGTTCAATTTACTATTCCAAAAATTTATCTCTGTCTTTACCACAAAAGAGCATCCCTTAGTGATGTTTCTGGATGACTTACAATGGGCTGATTCGGCATCTTTAAAGTTGATGCAGTTGCTCATAGGTGAATCCCAATCCAGTCACCTGCTATTAATTGGAGCCTATCGAGACAATGAAGTTTCCCCTGCCCATCCCTTGATGTTGACTTTAGATGAAGTCACTAAAACAGGGGCAACTGTCAATACCATCACACTGGCACCTCTGGCTCGAACCAGTTTGAATCAATTAGTAGCAGATACGCTGACTTGTTCTCTTAACTTAGCAGAACCGCTGACGGAATTGGTGTATCAGAAGACAAAAGGAAACCCATTTTTTGCGACGCAGTTTCTCAAGGCATTGCATCAAGATGAAGTGATTATTTTTGATATTAAAGCAGGATATTGGCAGTGCGATATTAGCAAAATTACCGAAGCTGCACTGACGGATGATGTAGTTGAATTCATGGCGCAGCAGTTACAGAAATTGCCCGTTGAAACTCAGTCAGTTTTAAAATTAGCCGCTTGCATTGGCAATCAGTTCGATCTGACAACATTAGCAATTGTTTCGCAAATATCTGAGACTGAAACGGCAACGGCTTTATGGAAAACTTTACAGGAAGGTTTTGTTTTACCTCAGAGTGAGATTTATAAATTTTATGTAGGGGAAGAAGACAATATCGATCGAGCTACTTCTCAAACAGTTTCCTATCGCTTCTTGCACGATCGCGTCCAGCAAGCCGCTTATTCTTTGATTCCGGAAGAAGAACGCGCGATCGCCCATTATCAAATCGGGCAATTACTCCTGCAACAAATTTCAGCCGAAGCCAGAGAAGAACGCATTTTTGAATTAGTCAATCAGTTGAACTACGGAACCATAATGGTTGTAGAACAGCAGGAAAGGGAGGAACTCGCCCAACTCAACCTCACTGCTTGCCGCAAAGCCAGAGCCGCCACCGCATATCAAGCCGCCCGCGAATATGCCACAGTGGGCCTGAAACTGCTGGGAACAGAGGCTTGGCAACGGCAGTACGAAATGACCCTATCTTTGTACGACTTGGCTGCCGAGGTGGCTTTTTTGGCAGGCGATTTTGAGCAGATGCACCAGTGGATTGAGGCGGTGATTCATCATGCGAAAACACCTTTAGAACAGGTGCAAGTTTACCAAGTCAAAATCCAGGCATTGGTAGCCCACAATAAATTTGTCGAGGCGATCGCGATCGGTCAATCAGTCTTCCAAATGTTAGGCGTCAACCTACCAAATGAACCAACCCTAGACGATATTCGGCAGTTGAAGCAGGAAATTGATGCCCTAATTGAGGGTCGCTCAATTGAGACATTCATTCATCTGCCGAACATGACTGATGCCCAGCAGTTAGCAATTATGCAAAATGCGGCTCGTCTTACACCCGTCTGTTACATGACAGGCTCAAAGCTCTATTTCCTAATAGTTGCTTTACAGGTCAAATTATCAATTCAATTTGGAAATAGTCCTGTTTCGCCCTATTGCTACGCTGGTTACGCCTTCCAACTGAGAATTCTGTGGGGAGACATGACAAAGGTGCCTCAGTTTGGGCAATTAGGATACCAACTCGCCTCAGAGCCAGATGCCAAAAATATTCGAGCCGCAACAGCCCTGTTAATGGGGGGATATGTTGGTCATTGGACGACCCATTTACAAGAATCGCTGCCCATTCTTCTCGATGGCTATCAAGCTGGATTGGAAACCGGCAATCTAGAATTTATGGGCTACGACGCCCAGTTGTACTGCTTTAATGCTTATTGGTGCGGTCAACCGCTAAGTGAACTCGAACCCCAAATTCGCGCCTATTACCAACAGTTGTGCGACCTCCACCAAGTCACAGCAGCAAACTGTGTTTTGGCTTACTGGCAAGCTGCTCTCATTCTGCTGGGTGAGTCAGAGAACGAGATTCCCTTACGCCAAGATTCATACGAAGAAAAAATCCTGGATGAGGCCAAAGTCGATTTTTACCGACTATCCTTCTTTTATCTGTATCGATTCACATTAAATTACTGGCTCCAAGACTTTGCCCAAGCGGAACACGATGGGGCTCAAACCCGACAGTATTTGGCCGGAGGGATGGGAAGTGTCGTGGAACCGATCTTATATTTCTATGATTCTCTGACCGTGCTGGCTACTCCTGGTGAATCGAAAACTGAGTCGGAGCCTCGATGGCAGCGAATGCAAGAAAATCAAGAAAAGTTAAAAGAATGGGCGCATTATGCTCCCATGAATTACTTGCACAAGTACCATTTAGTTGAAGCCCAAAAGCATCAACTCCTCAATTGCAAAACAGAAGCTCTAGAATTTTACGATCTAGCAATTCAAGGAGCCAAAGAAAACGGTTATATCCAAGAGGAAGGATTAGCCAACGAACTCGCAGCAAAATTCTACTGGGAATGGGGCAAAGAAAAAGTCGCCGCCAGCTATATGCAGGAAGCATATTACTGTTATGCCCGTTGGGGTGCACTAGCCAAAGTTGAAGACTTAGAACAACGCTATCCCCAATTACTTCATCCCATCCTGAATCAGCCCAAACTTCGCTTTAATCCCCTAGAGACGCTAGCAACGATGAGCCCGTCTTCGCACACTTCCACCAGCAGCAGCACGAGTATTTCCGATGCCCTTGATTTCGCATCTATTGTGCAAGCTGCTCAAGCTTTATCCAGTAAAATTCAGCTTGATGAATTACTCGACACCCTCAATCAAATTATTTTGAAAACTTCTGGAGCAGAAACGTGTGCTTTGCTACTCCCCCATCAGGATGAATGGCAAATCCGAGCAATAACTCACATCAATCCAGATAACGAGTTACCCACAACCTTACTGCAAACCCAACCTATAGATGGCTCGGCGGTGATTCCGCTCAAGCTGGTTTATTATGTCAAACACACCCTGGAAACTGTGGTTATTGAAGGTGGCAAGACCGATATTCCGGGTTTAATGAATGACTGTACGCTCCAGTATCACTCTCAGAGTATGCTATGTACTCCAATTGTCGATCGCGGGAACTTAGTTGCGATACTTTATCTCGAACATCGATCGACAAAAGGAGTGTTTACTCGCGATCGGCTCCTCGTCCTCAACTTCCTCTGCACCCAGGCTGCCATTTCCTTAGAAAATGCGCGACTGTATCAGCAAGCGCAGGACTATGCCCACCAGGTTGAACAATCTCAACTGCAATTAGTACAGAGCGAAAAAATGTCGGCTTTGGGTAATTTAGTAGCCGGGGTAGCCCATGAAATTAATAATCCAGTCGGTTTTATTTCTGGGAATATCCATGAAGCGATCGCCGCTGTCAAAGATCTGACCAAATACCTGCAAGTCTACCAAGAAAAATTTCCCCATCCTGGGGATGAAATCGAGCAAATAGCAGAAGAACTTGATATTGAATATCTCGTAGAAGATTTACCCAAAATGTTGAATTCGATGCAAATCGGGTGCGATCGCATCCAAGGTATCAGCACCAGTCTTCGTACCTTCTCCAGAGCAGACAAAGACTACAAAGTTCCTTTCAATATTCATGACGGAATTAACAGTACAATTTTGATTCTCAAACACAGATTGAAAGCGAACGAACAGCGTCCAGCGATTGAAGTTGTGAAAGAGTACGGCAACTTGCCATCAGTTGATTGCTTCCCCGGACAATTAAATCAGGTGTTTATGAATATATTGGCGAATGCGATTGATGCAGTGGAAGAATCAAATCGCGAAGCTGGTTTAGAGAAGATTAAAGCCCCAACTAATTGCATCACGATTCGGACAGAAATGAAGTCTTCTGAGTGGGTGACGATTCGCATTTATGACAACGGGCCAGGGATATCCGATGAGATAAAAGGTCATATTTTTGACCACTTATTTACAACCAAAGGTGTGGGGAAAGGTACCGGGTTGGGTTTGGCGATCGCACGGCAAATTGTAGTTGAGAAACACTCTGGTATGCTAGAAGTCAACTCAACTTTAGGTCGAGGTACAGAATTTACGATTTCACTGCCATGTTGATTATTACCTTGATAATTTATAGCCAATTTTTGGATTTTTTTTGAAAATGGATTTTTTTTTACAGCCCACTTGACAATCGCACTAATTCATAAAGGAATTTCGATCGCAAATTCCGTACCTTCTCCTACGGTGGAACGGCAGCTCAAGGCTCCGGCGTGTTTTTCCGCCACAATTCGGTAACTGATGGCTAACCCTAAACCCGTGCCTTTTCCCATCGGTTTTGTCGTGAAAAACGGGTCAAATAATCGGCTCCGCACGTCTTCTGTCATGCCGATCGCATTATCGGCAATGCGGATACAAATACTATTTTCGTTCAGGGCTTCTGTGCGAATGCTAATAGTTGGTTTCCAATCGTCGCCGACCGCCGCAGCTCGCCTTTTTTGGTTGCAAGCATCTTCCAAGGCGTCAATACTGTTGCTAAGCAGATTCATAAATACCTGATTGAGCTGACCTGCATAACATTCTATTAAAGGGAGTTGACCGTAATCTTTGATTATTTTTATTTCGGGATAGTCGCCTCTGGCTCGGAGTTTGTTGTGCAATATTAAGAGGGTATTATCTATGCCTTCGTGAAGGTTAGTAGGTTTTTTTACCGAGTCGTCTAAACGCGAGAAGTTTCGCAAACTCAGAACTATTTCGCGAATGCGATCGGCTCCCATTTTCATCGAAGATAATATTTTTAGCAAATCTTCTGTCAAAAACTCTAAATCGATATTGTCAATACATTGTTGAATTTCTACCGCTGGCTGAGGATAGTGTTTTTTGTAAAGTTCCACAAGCTGCAACAAGTCTCTGATATATTGGCTAGCATAGGAAATATTGCCGTAGATAAAACTGACCGGGTTATTAATTTCGTGAGCTACTCCAGCTACCATTTGACCGAGACTTGACATTTTTTCGGTATGAATTAGGTGAGCTTGAGTTTCTCGGAGTTCTTTGAGAGCGATTTCTAGCTGCTGGGCTCTGTTGTTGGCGATCGCCTCGGAGAGTCGCAAAGCATCCTCCGCTGCTTTGCGCTCTGTCATATCAAAAATCGCACCGTTGAGGGATAAAACTTCACCGTCTGCGTTGAAAAGGGCTTGACCTTTCTCTGCAACCCACCGCACATTTCCGTCGCAGTGCATCAGGCGATATTCGATGATATAAGGTTGTTTTGTTTTAATAGCCCGATCGATAATTGTCTCGATATGCTGCACGTCATCGGGATGAACTATACTCGGAAAAGCCTGCACCGGTTTTTGCATAAAGTTAGCTGCGGGATAGCCGGAAATAGCTTCTATGCCACTGCTGATAAAAGTTAGGCTCGATCGCCCAGCAGCACTGCAACGGTAAACTGCACCAGGAATGCTAGAAACTAATGACCTAAATTCTTCTTCCCTTTCTCGCAAAGCTGCCTCAATCCGCTTACGCTCGCTAATGTCACGAGCAAACGCACACTGATATTCTTTGCCGTTAAATTCCAAATGATCGATCGTAATTTCTACCGGAAAAATGCGACCGTACTTAGTGACGTGGTGAACTTCAATATTAACCGAACCGCAGCGTTTTAAGACTTTCCAGTGCAAACTCCAAGCAGTTTGGGGAAAATCTGGATTGATGTCGTGTACGGTCATCGAAAGCAATTCTGCTGCAGAATATCCCAATGAAGTGCAAGCAGAGTCGTTGACGTACAAAAATTTACCGTCCGACCCGATCCAGAATACCGCATCTGCCGATCGGTCGATCGCAAACTGAGTCAGTTGCAACTTTTCCTCAACTCGGTGGCGATCGGCAATTTCTTTTTCTAACTGTTCGTTAAGCGAATTGATATCTAAAGCGCGATCGACAATAGTATCGGAAGGGGAAAAATTGAGGGATGGTTTTGCCAATTCTCCTTTGTGGATATCATGCTGGTGATGGTTTTTTTCTACCTGTTTTAACGGCAGTTGTTGAAGATTTTCTTTGTGATTTAAACCAGAATCTGCAAGTGCTTTCGGCATGAGGGCGAGAGCGACTGCGGCTAAAAGCAAAGAAATCAAAGCACTTGTAGCTTTGAGAGTTACCGACAGCCAATATATGGAATGCCAAAGCGTCCAAACTTCCGTCAATTTAGCAGCGCCCCAGGCAAAAAAAACAACGGCAAACAGCCGGAAAATCTTGCGGTGAGAACCTTGGCGGGAAAAATAAACTAAAGAGAGGGCGATCGAGCAATAAGCCAGTGCCGTCAGGGAGTCAAAAACAGCGTACAGTCGCAACTCCGGTACCGCGTTGCAGCCGAGTGTGGAAGATACAGCAAGTGTTGAAAAAAAAATTGTTAATTGTTCTTGCATAAAGTTCAAGAAAAAAATTATCTGTACCAATGCAAATCAGATCAAATCTAATTATTTGATTTTGGCTAGTGAAATATTTACATAATTATATACTTTTTTCATTTTTTATGAAACAGCTATTTTGTAAAGGAATGTCAAAACTGTCTCGGTTAGGCTTTGGGAGCGAAGGTTTCCCGAAGTATGAGCCATGCCGAGCGTCACGGCTCGCAACGCTTACAACGCTTACGTTGCTCCCTGTGACGGAATAGATAGGTTCGCCTACTGATTGCTTCAGAAACATTTAAATTGTTAATGATCACTATTAAATTTTCTTTTAGATTACTTAAGCAGTGAGCCAGAGGTTTTTAACCCCTGGCTCACAGATGGACTAGCAGACTTTTAAGGCAGAGAAAATCTCAATTTTTGCGCTGGGAATCCACAATTAAGCGCCGCCGAGCGCCCAATGCACCAAAGTCCGAACTCCAAAACCGGTAGCGCCAGGGCCATTGTAGCCATTTTCTTTGTCAGTCCAAACCGGGCCGGCAATATCTAAATGCGCCCATGCAGTATCCTTTACAAACTGCTTCAAAAATAGCGCCGCCGTAATCGAACCGCCGGGACGTGGGCCTGTGTTTTTCATGTCAGCGTGCAATGCTTTCAAGCCCTCAAAATATTTTTCTTCCATCGGCATTCGCCAAAATTTTTCGCCTGCCAATTCTGAGGCCGCGACTATTTCGGCGGCGACGCTATCTTGAGGACTCCACAAACCCGCGATATCGTCGCCTAAAGCAATTACGCAGGCCCCGGTTAGAGTTGCTAAATCGACAATCGCGTCAACTCCCAATTTATCAGCAAATACCAAAGCATCAGCCAGGGTTAAACGACCTTCAGCGTCGGTATTGTTGACTTCAATTGTTTTGCCGTTGGAAGCTGTAAGGATGTCTCCAGGGCGCATGGCGCGGCCGCTAATCATGTTTTCAGTGACGGCGCTGATAAAGTGAACTTCCACATCGGGTTTGATGTGTCCGATCGCCTTTGCCGCTCCCAAAGTAGCCGCAGCGCCGCCCATATCTATTTTCATCATTTCAATGCCACTGCCCGCACCTTTGATGTTCAAACCGCCGGAATCAAAGGTCAATCCTTTGCCCACAATTGCTATTTTGCGGCGCGGTGTGCCTTCGGGTTTGTAAGTCAAATGGATGAATTTGGGTGGTAAATCAGATGCTAGTGCTACGCCGAGAAAGGCTCCCATGCCTAGTTTTTCGCAGTCTTCCCGCTCCAGTATTTCTAATTCTAAACCGCATTCGGCAGCCAGACTTTGAGCAGTTTCTGCCATGGTAATCGGGGTGACAAAATTTGCAGGCGCTGCGACTAATTCGCGTGCTAAAATGACTCCGGCAGTGATTTGACGGGCGCGGGCGATCGCACTTTCTGTACCGGCAAAACCGAGCAAATGAATTTGTTCGATTTGCGGGCTTTTGTCTTCCTGTTCCGATTTGAAACGGTTGTCTTGATTCAGAGAGAGTTCTACACCTTCGGCGATCGCGCTTGCTGTAACATCCGGCGCGTTTTTCCACAGGGGGAAGCTAATTCCGAGGGTTTTGCATTTCTCTTTTTTGGCTAACTTGGCGCAAACGCCTGCTGCTTGCCGCACGGTGTCTAATTTTAAGTCCTCTGTTTTGCCCAAACCGACGATCGCAATTTTGCGAATGGGATTATTGCCGCCGACGCGGGTGATGGCGCTCGTACCCACTTTGCCCTTAAAATCTACTTCCAGTAGCAGCTCTTTCAAAGTGCCTGCAAGCTTTTCATCTAATTGTGCCAGCTCGCCGGTGAGTTCCAAGCCGTCCTCAAATAGACCAATTGCCAGGGCGTCTCCCGTCCAAACAGAGCGGGGCGTATCGGTGACTAGAAATTCCATGTTTTGATTTACACTTTAGATTTTAGATTTTTGATTGTACTTTGCAGTGGGTGGTTTGTGGTTTTTCGTTGGTGCGGGTAAATAGATCGATCGCACAAATTCTTCGCTCCACATCGAAATAAATTCTGCTACTATATCAGCCAAGTCCGCCTGCGATCGGATCTTCCACCAATCTCAATCATCTGTTTGGGGGTCGGCTGTCCGTTTTTGCCCCACTCTTAACATTTATTTCTCGTTGAACAGGCATCCTGCCTGTGATGGCGTGGAACACCCATCCTGCCTGTGATAGCTCTTGACAAACGATCGGTTCTTTATATCTTATTCTCTTAAATTTTCCCATGCTAAAACGACGCCGGGCCCGATTTTCTGTTTTAATCAGCGTTTCAGTTTGCGTTATTGCGATCGGCTCTTTGGTTGCTGCGATGAAATGGATGGGTTTTGGCTCGGTCCAGAAGGCCGAGCAGCCGCTGAATGCAGCGAATTCCGAATCGCAAGTCAAGATGCTGGTATCGCTATCACCGATCGAGCGATCGGCGAAATTAGTTGAACTCGCAACCAGTCAGTCTGCAAGTACGAACCCGCAGCAGGAAATCTCCCCTCAAAGCCGCGCCCGCTATCTGCTTGCCAGCGATTTAATCCAGCAAGGAAATGCGGCCAAAGCATTAAAGTTATTGGATAAATTAGAGCAAGAATATCCGGTTTTAGCTGCTCACATTGCCCTAAAAAGGGCGCAAGCTTACCAATTGAGCGGCGACAAAGGCAAAACTCAAAAAGCTTGGGAGGAACTGCTCAAAAACTATCCGAGCGACCCGGTAGCAGCGGAAGCTTTATATGTTTTAGGCAAGTCAAAACCGGAATATTGGCAACAGGCAATTACTGAATTTCCGGGTCATCCCCGCAGCGTAGAAATTGCCCTCCGCAAGTTAAAAGAAAATCCCAATCAGCCGAAGTTGATGCTGCTCGTAGCAAAACACGGTCATTATGTCAAAGATTACGGGACAATTTTGGAACAACTGGTGCAGCGAAACAGCGCCGGTTTGAAACCGGAAGATTGGGAAGAAATTGCCTTTGGCTATTGGGAAAAACAAAATTACGGCAAAGGAGCTATTGCTTACGGGAAAGCTCCCCGCAACGCCAAAAATCTTTACCGCAAAGCTCGCGGTTTGTGGCTCGACGGAAAAATCCCGGAATCGAGAATTGCCTATCAAGAATTAGTGCGCGAGTTTCCTGATGCCGAAGATACTGGTTTGGGTTTAATTCGGCTGTCGCGGCTGAGCGAACCGAAAGAAGCGATCGTTTTGCTCGATCGAGTTATTAGCAAATTCCCCAATTATGCCCCCGAAGCTTTGTTAGATAAATCCCAACTTCTCGACAAAGCACGCAGCGGTCAATCCGCCTCAGATACCCGGAAGTTGCTCTTGACAAAATACAATAATTCTGATAAAGCAGGGGAATTGCGGTGGACGATCGCCCAACAGTTTGCCAAAGGCGGAGATTTAAAATCAGCTTGGCAGTGGGCGAGAGAATTAACCACCCACAATCCCGACAGCGAACAAGCTCCAGAAGCCGCATTTTGGGTCGGGAAATGGGCACAGCAACTCGGTCGGCAACAAGACGCCAAGACTGCATTTGACTATACTATTTTACGCTATCCAGAATCATATTTTGCGTGGCGATCGGCTGTACTTCTCGGCTGGCCCGTCGGCGACTTTACCACAGTCCGAGATTTGTCTCCCAATGTAGTGCGGCCCCCTCAGCGCCCCGAACCAACTGCGGGTTCTCCTGCGTTGAAAGAACTCTATCAATTAGGTCAAGATAGAGATGCTTGGACGCTGTGGCAAATAGAATTTATCGACCGCGTAGAACCAAGTATTGCCGAACAGTTTACCGACGGTTTAATGCGAGTTGCAGTTGGAGACAATTTAGACGGCTTGTGGATGGTTGGGAGCTTGAGGCAGCGCGATAAACCAGATGATAGAACCCAATACCTCGAACTCAGACAGCAACCGATTTATTGGCAAGCACTTTATCCTTTTCCTTACTTAGAAACCATTGTCAAATGGTCGCAAGACCGCCAACTAAATTCAGTATTAGTAACAGCATTAATCCGGCAAGAATCGCGCTTTATGCCCGCCATAAAATCATCAGTTGGCGCCACTGGTTTAATGCAAGTAATGCCGGAAACAGCAGCTTGGGTTGCTGGACAAATCAGCCTCAAAAAGTATTCATTGGAGAATGTGGACGATAACGTTAAACTCGGTACGTGGTATTTGGATCACACTCACGACGAGTACAAGAATAACTCGATGTTAGCTGTGGCGAGTTACAATGCCGGGCCAACTGCAGTAGCAGATTGGTTGAAGAGGTTTAATTTTAGTGACCCGGATGCTTTTGCGGAAAAGATTCCGTTTCCTGAAACGAAAGGATACGTGAAATCGGTGTTTGAGAATTACTGGAATTATCTGCGGATTTACAATCCCGAAGTTAATCAGTTAATGACTGAGCATTATGCGGCTGCTCAGAAAAAAGCAAAGCCTTAGTAAATTTGGTTTGTAGTAAGGACTTTAGTCCTAATTTCCAAGGTTTGTAGTAAGAACTAAAGTCCTCAGATTTGTAGTGAGCACTTTAGTCCTCACTACAAACATCTTGATTGCGGTAATTGACCGGGCATGATATCAGCAAGCGCCAAGAGGGTTACGACATTCTCGATCGCTGAAACCTTCCTATTATTCCCTCTTCCTTTTTCCTTCTTCCTTCTTCCTTCTTCCTTCTGCTATATCAGCGGCATCCCAAGGAATCACGAGTAGAAATCCCTGTTTGAGAATTAATACCGCTGGCTTTTGTGCACAATTCTTTAACTTGTGAGCCGTCCATAATTGCGTCGGTAAAGTCAGCCCCAGTGATATCAACTCCGTCAAAAGTAGAACGCAGCAAAATTGTTTCCGCTAAAATTGCATCACTTAAATCGGCATTAGTAAATTTCACTTGATCAATCATTGCATTAGTTAAATTGGCTCCGTGCAAATTCGCCTGAGTCATCACTGAAGCGCTCATAATTGCTCCCCGCAAATCGGCATTAGAAAAATTAGTCAAGTCCATATTAGCGTTAGAAAACTCAGCGGCCCGCAGCATTTGACCCGAAAAATCGCGTCTTGTCAGTTCGGCGTTGCTAAAGGACAGCGGAGGAGCGTAATATTTAGATTGAGCCAGGGCTGGCCGCGGCAGGATGAAGATAGTTAGTGCGAATAGGAATGCTGCTAGTTGCCGGAGTTTCATAAGTCTGATATTCTCGCAAGGTGGGTATTTCGTAGTGTATCCCGAACTTTGGTCGATCGACTAAACAGTTACAATCTTAATTAATAGTGATGGAGATGGAAAAAAAGATATGCTAAGTTTTTTCTTAACTTGGATAGTAGCAGCGGTTTCGCTGATCATTACCGCTAACATTGTACCAGGTATTGCGGTGGTTAGCTTTCCGGCTGCGATGGTGGCTGCTGTTGTTATCGGATTGGTGAACGCGGTTGTCAGACCGATTCTTACATTGCTGACGCTGCCTTTGACCATTATTACTTTAGGTTTGTTTTTATTCGTTGTGAATGCAATTTCGCTTTCCCTGGCTTCGTGGTTGGCGGGTGCGTTCAATATCGGCTTTGCGGTTAACGGTTTTTGGCCGGCTTTGTTTGGTTCGATTGTTTTGTCATTCGTTTCTGGGTTGATTGGTCGATTTGTGAATGCCAATACTTTATCTCAGTAATACATTATCCCAGATACTCGATCGGGGAAACTGCAACCGCTACTGTTACCGCAGAACCCGCCCTAACCCCTCCTTGTGAAAGGGGGGGATTTTTGTTGCGAAATATTTGTTTAGGGACTAAGAGGGGATTTGAACCGCAGATAAACGCAGATGGACGCTGATGATTGATGGATATCTGCGTATATTCGCGTTCATCTGCGGTTAAATTTTCTTTTCTAACTGCACAAAGTGCCGCAGCTTCTGCTACACTAGGCGTCCCGACTTGTTTGACTACAATATTTGAAGGATTGGGGACTTCTACGGAAGCTAAAATGTCAGCAGCAAAGGTTTTTAACGGCCAATTTCGCTCTTGACAAAGTTCTAACAAGCCGACTTCACCTGCTTTAGTGTCTATTGTAGCAATACCTGCGATCGAACTTTCCGCTAAATGATAAGCACGGCATACTTGTTTAATCGCAGTTTCGATTAATTCTCGCCCTGTTCCGCGTTCGCAACCTACCCCTATCCACAACACTCTTGGATGCCACTGAACCTTTGGCAAAGCAGATTCCGGCGAAAATCTTCTCTGGGTGAAACTAATCCAAATTCGGGCTTTGATAGTTGATAGATTTTCCCCCTCCCAATACAAAGAATGTTTTTCGGGCAGGCTGTTGTGCCACAAAGTAGAACCAACTTCTTGAATTACTTCGACAGTTTCCCCTCTAGCAAGAGCCGCCGCCACTCCAGTCCAGTCACCTTCGCCCCGGCTCCAACCGCTGGGAATGTCTAGCATATCTAAAGTAAATTCATCGCTCATTCTTCAGTTATCTATTCTGTAGTTTCACTGCGACCGCAATCTAAAAAAAAACTTAACACTCTGTTGAGTGAAAATTTTGGTATAATTGTAGCACAAACTACAAAAAAACCAACATTTAAGATGGTAGAACTAAATCAGTTACTGTTAGAGTTTGAAAGCAACCTCAAATGGGAAGGAGTGACAAAAGAATGGATAGAGCGGCGGGAAAGTTGGGTGAGCGATGTGGCAGCATCAGTTAACCTGACATATCTAGCAGAATTGCTAGTTGAATTGGAATCTAACTTGCAGTGGGAATCGGTAGATATTCAGTGGCAAGAGCGTCGGGACCGTTGGGTACAAGAATGTCTGGCAGCATCGATTGTTCAAGAAGTATCAAGTTTATTGCTGGAACTTGAAACCAATACCAATTGGAAAGCGGTGACAGATGAATGGCAGCAGAATCGCGAGAAATGGGTACAGGAAATGCACAAGTTTAACGAGTAGTTTCGAGGGTTAAGAGCCTGCAAATATGCGTTTCCAGGCTCTAAATTTTCCTAATGACTAATCACTAATTCTTTATCTTTCAGCCAAACCCCATTCAGAAAAATATCTGCGAGTCCTTCAGCCATTTCCTGCATTTGCGGCCGAGAAGCATTCGGCTTCATAATCGTATTTTGACTGAAGGGCGCGACTGCAAACATTCCCAAAAATACCTGAGCGACAATCTTCGGATTCATCTTTAGATAAACTTGTTTTTCCATCGCAGTTTTCCAAAAAATCTCCGCCACATAGCTCATTATAAAAAACCAACAGTCTAAATGAATAAAATTTGTACAATTCTAGCACAAACTGCAAACAAGACCAAATTTAATATGGTAGAACTAAACCAATTACTGTTAGAGTTTCAAGCCCACCTAAACGGGGACGCCGTGACGGAAGAATGGAAAGAACGTCGCAACTGTTGGATGAGCGAGGTGTTAGCAGCAAGTGACGAAAAACACCTCGCCAAATTGCTAGTTGAATTAGAATCAAATTTTCAGCGAGAAGCAGTACAAAGTCTCTGGAAAATGATCCGTGAAAGTTGGGTAGAAGAATGTCATATAGCCTCGACGCTAGAAGAAGTATCAAGTCTCTTGCTGGAACTTGAAAGCAATACAACTTGGGAAGTAGTGACGGATGAATGGCAGGATTATCGCGAGAAGTGGGTGCAAAAGATGTACGAGTTTATAGAGTAAGTGGGGAGTAGTGACTACTTATTGGTTATTGGTTATTGATTATAATGACCAATAAGTAACAACCAATAAATAACCCATAACTAATTATTCATCTTTTAGCAAAACCCCATTCAGAAAAATATCTGCGAGTCCTTCAGCCATTTCCTGCATTTCTTGCGGAGAAGCATTCGGCTCCATAATCGTATTTTGACTGAAACCCGCGACTGCAAACATTCCCAAAAATACCTGAGCGACAATCTTCGGATTCATCTTTCGATAAACTCCTTTTTCCATCGCCGTTTCAAAAAAAGCCTCAGCCACATCGCTCATTTTTCCGATGACTTCCAACTGAATTCTGTCGCGCAAATCCGGGTGAAATTGCGCCTCCAAAAAACACACCCGCATCATGTCGCTATTCTCGCGGATATTCAGCATCCGCCGCCGCATCACCTGAGCCACTGCTTTGTAACTGCCCATCTCACTCAATTCAGTCAGCAAATCCGTCAGCAACTCCACCCATCCTTCCGTCGCCACCTCAATCAAAATAGCTTTTTTATTATCAAAATGCCGAAATAGCGTACCCTCGGCTACCCCCGCCGCCGCTGCTAAATCACGAGTTGTCGTGCCGTCGTATCCGCTGCGGGCAAACAACCGCTGAGCTGCTTGTAAAATTCGCTTCTTAGTTTCTGTTTCAGAAGGAGGAGACTGATTAAAAATTCGCATGGCTTTGCAATCGGTAATTGGCAACTTGGAACTACGGGTTCGGGACTAAATGGCTAAATAATGTTAAGTTTTAAGTTGTGCGCGGCTTTTATCCCAAACTTAAAACTCCTCGCCGGGCTCCAGACCCTTTTTGAGATTTGCTGTATCAGCCTAACATCTGCGGCGCAACAGATCGCTTATGCCTCCAAAAATCTTTATCCTTAGAAAAGAATGCCTGGCCACCGAGCACAAACATTTTTTTGTTTGACCATCCAAAATCTAAAATCTAAAATCTAAAATCGAATGACCCCGCAGTTCCAAAAACCCCGTGAAGCGAAGCTATCCCGTAGGGAATCGCCCGTGAGCAAAACTCGATTCATTGCCTCCCTGCTAGCCGCTGTACTGCTGTGGTGGGGACTTTCTCCCGAAATCGCCCTCGCCCGCTCCAACCCCGGTAGCGGCTCCCAAGCAGTCTCTGTTCAACCGTCGCTCGATCGAGTAATCAGCCAAGTCAGCGAATTTAAGCTCGACAACGGCATGAAATTTATCGTACTCGAAAGGCCCAGAGCACCCGTAGCATCGTTTCTGATTCACGCCGATGTCGGCGGCGCAAACGAACCCGACGGCCAAACAGGCGTCGCTCACTATCTCGAACATTTAGCCTTCAAAGGCACGCCAAAAATCGGCACTACCGACTACCAAGCCGAAAAGCCGCTGCTAGAAAAACAAGACCAACTCTTCGAGCAAATGCAAGCAGCCAAGGCTAGCGGCAAAACTGAAGAAGTCGCCCAATTAAAAGCAGAATTTGACAAAGTTGAAGCCGAAGCTTCGCAATTTGTCAAGCGCAATGAACTCGGCAAAATAGTGGAACAAGCAGGCGGAGTCGGACTAAATGCCGCTACTTCCACCGACGCCACAATGTATTTTTACAGCCTTCCAGCTAACAAGTTAGAAATGTGGATGTCGCTGGAATCTGAGCGATTTCTAGAACCAGTATTTCGGGAATTTTACAAGGAAAAACAGGTAATTTTAGAAGAGCGCAGGCTGCGAACCGAGAATTCTCCGATCGGACAAATGGTTGAAGCTTTTGCCAATAAAGCTTTCTCTGTACATCCCTACCGTCGCCCGGTAATTGGCTACAGTGAAGACATTAAAAACCTCACCCGCAGTGACGTGCAGAAGTTTTTCGAGACTCACTACGTCCCCAGCAAGCTGACTGTTGCGGTGGTAGGAGACGTGAAAGCTTCGGAGGTGAAGCGACTAGCTCAAATTTATTTCGGCCGTTACAAGGCTTCACCAGCGCCTCCAGAATTGCAGATTGTCGAACCTCCCCAAACGCAAACGAAGGAAGTCACGCTGAAATTAAAAACTCAACCTTGGTATTTGGAAGGGTATCACAAACCGGCGATGAATCATCCCGACAATGCCATTTATGAAATGATGGGTTCTTTGCTCAGCGATGGCCGCACTTCTCGGCTTTACAAATCTTTGGTAGAAGAGCAGCAATTGGCGCTGGCTGCTCAAGGTTTCAGCGGTTATCCGGGGGAAAAGTATCCGAATTTGATGTTATTTTACGCTCAAACTGCTCCGGGCCGCACGGTTGATGAAGTAGCTGCAGCTTTGAGCAAGGAAATCGATCGCCTGAAAACTGAGCCGGTTTCTGCTTTGGAATTGGAGCGAGTGAAAACTCAGGCGAGAGCCGATTTGTTGCGATCGCTCAATTCTAATATGGGCATGGCATTTGCGCTGGTGGACTATCAAGTGAAAACCGGTTCGTGGCGAAATTTGTTCAAGGAATTGGATGCGATCGCCGCTGTTACTCCCGCTGACATTCAGCGTGTCGCTCAGGTAACTTTCCGCCCGGAAAATCGCACGATTGGAAAGCTTTTGCCGCTGTAAGAAGAAGGTTCGGCAACGGATTCTGTAACGGATGTAACGGATGTCAGTCCGATGGAAGTCGGAAGAGGGAAGAAGGAAGAGGGAAGAGGGAAGAAGGAAGAGGGAAGAAATACTCGTTTCCAGGCTCTGCCTGGGAACGCATATCGGCGAGGCTCTGCCTCGAATTGTCAAATTAGGAAACATTGGAGAAAGAATGAAAAGGACTAAATTGAGACTGAAAAAAGTAAAGTTATTTCTGCTGTCGCTTTGCTTTTTTACTGTTTCACTGGGCACGTTTAATTTGTTACCTTCCTTCGCGGCTGCACCGAAACACTACGACGAATTAACATTCCCGGCGGTGCCAGAAATTAAACTGCCTAAATATACTCGCTTCGAGCTGAAAAATGGCATCCGGGTGTATCTGATGGAAGACCGGGAACTCCCGTTAGTCGGGGGAACGGCGCTATTTCGCACGGGCGAGCGTTTTGAACCTGCCGATAAAATTGGATTGGGAGGTTTGACGGGAGAAGTGATGCGAACTGGCGGCACGAGTCGGCATACGGCTGATGAATTAAATCAGTTGCTAGAACAGCGAGCAGCTTCGGTAGAAACAGGGATTGATGTTAGTTCGGGCAGCGCTAATTTTAGTGCTTTAGCTGAAGATTTGGAACCCGTATTTGACTTATTTGCAGAAGTGATTCGGGAGCCAATATTTGCTAAGGAAAAGTTGGATTTAGCGAAGAACCAAACTCAAGGTGCGATCGCCCGCCGCAATGACGATCCTGACGGTATTACCGGCCGCGAGTTTCAAAAATTAATTTATGGCGATCGCAGTCCTTACGCGCGCACGGTAGAATACAAAACCCTCGCCAATATTTCCCGCGACGATTTGGTGAGTTTCTACCAGAAATATTTCCATCCCAAAAATATGATTTTGGGTATTTCTGGCGATTTTGATACAGCTAAAATGCGATCGCTCGTCGAGCAAAAATTCGGCAACTGGCAACCGAGTCAAAGTGCAGAAGTGCCTGCACTACCAACCGTAGCGCCAGCAAATGGGGGCGGCGTATTTTTGGTAAATCAGCCGCAATTAAGTCAAAGTTACGTGCAAATGGGACATTTGGGCGGAATGCTCAGCAGTCCAGATTACGGTGCTTTGGATGTGATGAATGGGGTTTTGAACGGTTTCGGTGGCCGTTTGTTTAATAACGTGCGATCGCGCCAAGGCTTAGCTTATTCAGTATACGCCGCTTGGAGTCCGAGGTTTGACTATCCGGGGGTGTTTGTCGCAGGAGGCCAAACGCGATCGGATGCCACAGTACCATTTATCCAGGCAATTCGCGCCGAGATTGATCGTATCCGCACCGAACCAATTACCCCGGAAGAATTAGCTTATGCTAAAGATTCCACCCTGAATTCTTTCATCTTCAAATTTGAAAATCCCAGTCAAACTTTGTCGCGATTAATTCGCTACGAATACTACGGTTATCCCGAAGATTTCATTTTTCGCTACCGCCGCAGCATCGAAACAGCAACAATTGCCGACGTGCAGCGCGTAGCCAAGACTTACTTGAAACCGGAAAATTTGGTAACATTAGTAGTGGGAAATACTGCCGCTATTCAACCGCCGTTATCGAGTTTGGGAACTTCGGTCAAAGTGGAATCTGTTGATATCACAATTCCCCCAGCGACTTAATCGGTAACAAAGGCTTGCATTCCTCTGTTTTCAGGAGACGGCAATGCCTTGTCCTCCGCCCAAGGTAAGGACACGGCAATGCCGTGTCCCTACTACTAAAAATCAATGCTCAAAGGCGCTCTTGGAAACGGAATCACATCCCGAATATTCCCCATTCCCGTCATAAACTGCACTAACCGCTCAAATCCCAAACCAAACCCAGCGTGAGGCACAGTACCGTAGCGGCGCAAATCCAAATACCACCACAATTCCTCCTTATTCATACCCTGGGCTTCCATGCGCCGCTCCAACACATCCAGCCTTTCTTCCCGCTGCGAACCGCCGATAATTTCCCCAATATTAGGAGCCAAAACATCCATTGCTCGCACCGTTTTCTCGTCATCATTTAAACGCATATAAAATGCTTTAATCCCCACGGGATAATCGCTGACAATTGTCGGCTTTTTAAACAAGTCCTCAGCCAAATAACGCTCGTGTTCTGACTGCAAATCTAAACCCCAACTTACCGGGAAATCAAACTTTTTGTCTGCTTTTTCCAAAAGTGCGATCGCCTCCGTATAAGTAATCCGCTCGAACTGATTATTAATGATATTTTCAGCAGTAGCCAAAACCGTTTTGTCAATGCGCTCATTGAAAAACTCCATATCTTCCGGGCAGCGCTCCAAAACGTATTTAAAAATATACTTTAAAAACGCCTCCGCCAAATCCATATCTCCCTGCAAATCACAGAAAGCCATCTCCGGTTCAATCATCCAAAACTCAGCCAAATGCCGCGAAGTATTAGAATTTTCCGCTCGGAAAGTCGGGCCAAAAGTGTAAACATTTCCGAAAGCCATCGCCATAACTTCCGCTTCCAACTGCCCGCTAACTGTTAAATAAGCGCGCTTTCCAAAAAAGTCTTTAGCATAATCAACCTCTTGCGAATCAGTGCGCGGCACATTCTTTAAATCAAAGTTGGTAACGGCGAACATTTCCCCCGCACCTTCGCAGTCGCTAGCAGCAATAATCGGAGTATGAACCCACAAAAAACCGCGTTCTTGAAAAAATTGGTGTACCGCCGCCGAACAAGCATTGCGGACTCGAAAGACAGCACCGTGGGTGTTTGTGCGCGGCCGCAAATGCGCGATTGTCCGCAAAAATTCAAAGGAATGGCGTTTTTTTTGCAACGGATAAGTTTGCGGGTCTGCATCACCGTAAACTTGTACTTGTGAGGCTTTCAACTCAATTCGCTGTCCTTTTGCCGGAGATGCTACCAGCACTCCCGACACTTCTAGAGATGCACCTGTATTCAGTTGTTTCAGTACATTTTCAAAATCTGGCAAATCGGAATTTATGACTACTTGCAAGTTGGCCATCGCCGAACCATCGTTGACTTCGACAAAGGCAAACTCTTTCAATTCGCGCTTAGTACGAACCCAGCCTTGAACAGTTACAGTTTCGTCGGGTTCACCTGAACGCAAAATTGCTGCTATTCGTTGATTTGTCATAATATCCACTCCTGTTTATTTAATATTTTGCACCATATTTCTCTCTTTTCTCTTCCTCTGCGCCCTCTGCGCCCTCTGCGGTAAATAAAAAAATCAAAAATCCCAACATTGTTCAACCTGCATAGGATTTCAAAATCCAACCGATCAAAATACCGAGTCCCCCAAAGCGAACTGCTTGCCAAAAAGGTTGTTTTATGCTTCCCCAAGAAAACAGGCTGCTTTCTAAATTCAACTCGATAGTTTCCAATTCTTGCTCAATTTCCCGCAATTCTTTTTTGAGTGGTGGCAAAGGATTTCGGCGCCCCGACTGGCGGATTTCTTCGCGCCGATGGCCGAGTTCGACTTGGCGCTGTCGATCAACCTGAATTTGAGTGTACCGTTCTTTGACTGCCGCGAGCGATCGCTCAACTGCTGCGATCGCTTGAACAAACTCGCTTTCTTGCTCTTCCGGATTTAACTCTGACGGCTGTTGAGGCATTTCGATCTGCAAACCTGACAATAATAAAAAAAACCGATTTCCAATTAAATTGTTATTATATGCAGTATATTTTCTAAATTAACGAACTCTAGCCAAATAGACATAAGTATAGCAACTTTATCGGCATTTAAAACGTTTTTAATTGCTGAAACCCTTGATTTTCTCGCATTTTCCTTCTTCCTTCTTCCTTCTTCCTTCTTCCTTACCACCTATGCTTGAAACTACACAAACAACCCAAACTGTCAACCTCAACGAGCTGAGCACGGTAGAACTAGCCCAAGCTCTAGCCGGGCGCCTCGCCATCCACGAAAAAGATTGGCACCGCCTCAAAGCCAACCGTTCCGCGCGGGCCTGCGAGCAAGCTGCGGCCGCTTTGGTGTTTTTGCTCAAAAAACAGCCTGAAGAAGCTCTCCCGCGCTTAAACCAAGCAGCAGGATGGCTGGATCGATCGATATCTGCTCCTCCCTGTCCCACCCACGGCAAATAATTAGATTGCTTCGTTGTTCCTAACGCTTCGCGGTTTTGATTTGGGAGTTTTGACTTGATTAGTCGCTCAAAACTTAGACAATCGCGCCGCCCGATCGAGCAGCGCGATTGTGAGTTCAAAAGATTTATACTTTTTTAACTCAAAACTAACATTTTGCATTATGATCAGCTATCAATAGCCAGAGCGTTCAAATTCTCACTGCAAACTTCAGTCCGGGAACGAAAAAATTTCCAGGTCTAGCTGAGGTAAAAACTGCTGCCAAATAGCAGTTCTAGCGCAAGCGAGGCAGCCGGTAGCGACTGGGAAGTTCTTTGCACAGCCGTAACTCTGTACCTTGAGAATTCCACTCTACCCGATCGAATATTTGGTAAAGAATAAACAACCCCCTACCGCATTCCTGTTCCACATGGGGTAGTCCAGAGTTATCTGCAACGTCCTCTGCTAGGAGACTGTCGCAATCATCGGTATAAAGGTTACAACTGCAAGGGGCCTTAAAGCCAGAACCTTCATCCGATATCACCCACCAATATTGGTTTTGGACGATCGAAAAACGGACTCCAACAGTTTTACGGGGGTCTAACTTGTTTCCATGCTTAGCAGCATTTACCAAAGCTTCTTGAAGCCCCAACCGCAATTCCGCTTGCCAGTGATCCGGAAGCTCTGCTAGGAGCAGATCCAAAATAGGACAAAGGTATAGGGTAGAAGCGAAGCTAATCGTAATCCAATTGCGTCCGACGGGACGAGGTGAAATAGCAATCACTCAGAAAACTCCCTAACTTTCAGGTGGATAAAGTTCACACCCTGCATAGTTGGCTCCCTAGTATTCAAAATGCTAATTAATTGAGCGGCGCAGCTCTACTTCTATCTTAGAGTATCCAAGCAATTAAGAACAGCAAACCACGTCACAAAATATTCAGCGATTCTGAGAAACTTCTGCAGAGAACCATCAGTAATTTTACTTATAGGTTCTCCCAGCAGCGAAATTTTTGATCTCGGCTTTGGCCAACTAGCAACCAAACGGCTAGCTGCATCCCCGAAGCCGTCCACACATCTTGAACAAACGATCCCCACTTGGAAAAGCTCGCAAATAACTATAAAAAAGTCGATCCCTTGACCCTCCCCAATCAGGTTCGACCCTCGCACCCCTAGGCAAGCGCCATCGCCCAGAACTTGCTCAGACCGCCAAACAGCCAAATCATCATACCTAGGTATGTTGCAGCCAAAACCCGATTTATTATCCCAAATGCGATCGGGCAAAATATCTCCCATTGCTGCGCCCCTCCCAAAATCAATATTTGTTACAAAACTTATTAATCCTGAGTGCGGGAGATCGCGATCTCCCGCACTCGCCCAAATTGACCAATCCTTTGCTGGCGAAACTCCGAGGCGTTGGTCAAACTATATAAATCTGAATATCGCGATACAATAGTTAAAGTAAATAATTATTTCTTTACATTATGCAAACAACCCCAGCCATCACCGCAGCCCCCATAGCCGGCACTTACTGGCAGTGGCGGGGGCATTCAGTGTACTACGTTCGATCCAGCGATCGGCATCCAGAACGCCCTCCCCTACTGTTAATTCACGGTTTTGGAGCATCCACAGACCACTGGCGCAAAAATATCAGCGGCCTGAGCAAAGATTTTGAAGTCTGGGCGATCGACCTGATCGGATTCGGGCGATCGGCAAAACCCGAATTGCAGTACAGCGGCGACCTCTGGCGCGACCAACTCCACGACTTTATCACCAACATCATCGGCCGGCCCGCCGTACTAGCTGGCAACTCCCTCGGAGGCTACGCCGCCTTGTGTGTAGCTGCCCAGCGCCCCGAATCAGCCGCGGGACTCATATTAATCAACAGCGCCGGCCCCTTCAGCGAACCGCAGCCCGCACCCGAAGCCCCGCCCTTGCAAAAAGCCATATCTGCAGTAGCTAAAACCTTATTTCAGCAAGATTGGGCAAGTTTTCTGCTGTTCCAGTACGTGCGCCAGCGATCGACAATTCGGAAAACCCTAGAAAAAGTATATCTCGACCAAAGCGCCGTCACAGACCAATTAGTAGAAGAAATATACCTTCCCTCCTGCGATCCCGGTGCCCCCAAAGTATTCGCCTCCGTATTCCGAACACCCCAAGGCGAAAAAATCGACGTATTGCTAAGTCAATTAAACTGTCGGTTGCTAATGCTGTGGGGAGAAGGCGATCCGTGGATGAATTCCGCAGAAAGAAGCGCCAAATTTCGCAAACACTATCCGCAGTTGACAGAACACTTTATCAAAGCTGGTCACTGTCCCCACGACGAAGTACCAGAACAGATAAACGAACTGATTCGCGCATGGATAATTGACCAATAATCGATCGGCATCTTGATAAATTTCCCCCGGCCGTGTCCTCCCTCGGAGAGGGGGAAAATAATCAGATTTGCAGTAAAAATATATTTATTGTGCCAACATAAAGCCAGTTAATTTATACTTACATATTCTGAGGAGATGCCAACCATGACCAGCAAAAAGACTCGTCGCAATTTTATATTGAGCAGTATAGCTGTTGCAGGTGGCATTGCAGGTGCTAAGGCGATCGAACAGCAGGATCGGGAAATCGCAGCCGCACCCAATAACCAGGCGGCCGCCACAGTAAAAATGCCAGAACGACTGTTAGGCAACACCGGCGTGAAAGTGCCGATTTTCGGTTTGGGGGGAGGCGGACAAACACCGCTGTCGCAGCCGGGAAGAGAAGCAGAAGCGGCGGTACAAATTGAACGTGCGATCGAACTAGGCATTCGCTATTTTGACACGGCGGCCGAGTACGGGCCCAGCGAAGAAAACTTAGGAAAAGTTTTGCCCAAATATCGATCGCGCCTATTCCTAGCCACAAAAACCTCCGCCAGAGACAGAGATGGCGCGTGGAGAGACTTAGAGCGATCGCTCAAAAGATTAAAAACCGATCAACTAGACTTGTGGCAACTCCACCACGTCTCATTCCAAGCCGAATTAGACCAAATTTTCAGTGCCAAAGGAGCAATAAAGGCGATCGAAGAAGCCAAACAGCAAAAAATTATTCGTTTTTCCGGCATCACCGGACACCACGAACCTGCTATCATTGTGGCAGGCCTGGAGCGCTATCCTTTCGACACAACATTAATCTCCCTCAACGCCGCCGAAAAACATCATCCGCGCTCCTTTGTTACCAGCGCTTTACCAGTAGCCAAAGCCAAAAACATCGGCGTCATAGCCATGAAAATACCCGCTTACGGCAAATTATTTCAAAACGGTGTTTTAGATGGAATGCACCAAGCAATGGGCTACACGCTTTCACTTCCCGGCGTGCACTGCTGCATCATCGCCGCCGACTCAGTAAAGCAATTAGAAGAAAACTTAAAAGTCGCCCAAGCATTCAAACCCCTGAACACAACAGAAATGGCAGCACTTGAAAAACGCACCGCCGCCGCTTGGCAAGAAAATACATTTTTCAGACAGTGGACTTAAGATATCAACTCCAAAATTCCCTTTTTCATCTGTGTTTATTTTAGTGTTTTTATTGTGGCGCGGGCGGGACGCCCGCGATCTCAAATCCACGCTTCATCGGAATTATTCATCTTTCTTGTCTCCCTCTGTGTTCTCTGCGTTCTCTGTGGTTAAATCCTTCCGATCCAACCGGAAACGATATGAATCATAGTTTTGTATGAAAACTCAAGTCCTCACTACGAACCTGCAACGTTTATGTTACTAAACTTGATATCATCTGCGGTGAAAATACCTCAAATCACAAAACAAGGCGAGCCAACCAGGTCGCCTTGTTTTTTATCATAAAATATGCACTTTGTCAACAGCAAAAAGCTACTTTTTTTTCCGTTTCGCCTTATCTAACCGCCTGCGATCGCGCCACTCAACAGAAGTCAAATAAGCGACACCGCCAGTCACAGTTAGCAGCAGTACAAAGGCAACTAAAACGAGAATATTAGCAATCGAAAATTCCACAACCCCTCTTCCTCTGATTTTACATTTTCTACTTTCGATTTTAGATGAAAAATGTTAACAATTAACAGTTGAATATTCAAGGCTAACTGTTAACTGTTAACACTCCCTTCAAACTGCTGGCAACTCTGACAAAATTGTAAACCTCACATGATTAATTGCCAGACTTCCCACGGAAACCTCCTCCTTATTTAAAGGAAGACCACCGCTAGTGAGACTTTGAAACCGAATTCCCTTGCCAATTTCTACGTGATACCAAGCCAAACCCATAAAAAATCGCAACGGATAAGGGCCTCTGTCTTGAATATCATCAGGATTAGATTCCATTGGCACCCAGCCAAAACCCGGAATGTAAAATTCCAGCCAAACGTGATTGAAATCTGGCTCTAGCGACACACCTTTTCTGTCAGCAAAAGCCGGACACTTGTAGCGCCCGATCGTGCGGCAAGCAATCCGGTTCAACCTTGCCAAAGCCAACAACAAGCCCACGTACTCGCCACAAGAACCGATGCCCCGGCGTAATACAATATCGGGAGTGTCAATGTGAGGCCTAATCCCGTAAGAAAGTTGGTCGTAAACAAAATTGCGAATGCTCAGTAACTGCCTGAGAATATTAGTTTCTGAGCCAATGGCAGCCACAGCAGCCGATCGCACAATCTCCGTATCCATCGCCAAATTGTCATTATCCACCAAATACTTAGCTGCAAACTCCGGCGACAGCTTAGGAATCTTTTCGACATCCCTAGGTGACAACTGATACTTAATCGATCGAACTTCTAACAATGCCTTCCAGCCGAAAATTCGGCGTTCCCCAGGGTGCAGCCGATCGAACTTAAACACCGCCACCCGTTCTCCTTCCTGAATTTCCTCAGTAAAAGGCATTCCAATCGGCGTAACACTCCTTACCTTTTGCCGATGAGTTTCCGAAGGCAAAGCAATCCGCCACTCTAAATTTTCGATTTCTACCTCATCGAGAGGAGACAGTTCCTCCACATAAGACATTTCCATCAAAAAACCGTTTGACAAAGCGTAGCGGTCAGCTTCATTGTAGTGAAAAGACAAGGGCTGAATAAAAGTGCGATCGCGCTTCGTCAACTGAAAAGGATCTTCCGAATTCGGGTCATCTCGGATGTAAAGTTCATCCCCGGCATAAGCCACGTACAGAACCTCCTCCCCCGTTTCGGAATCCTTGTGAAAAGCCAAACCAGAAGGCGACTCAAAGGGAGTCAAAACGCTAAATTTAATCTCTCCAGTTCCCCGTTCCAAACAGTAAACAGTTTGCTCAGTTTTGTCGCAAACCCAAATTTCCTCATCCCGGACTGTAATATTTTCTACCCCAATACCGGGAGCGTAAAACCGAGTAATTTCCCGACCAGTTTTCAGGTCAAAAACCAGAATCGAGTTTAATCTCTGGCAAGTCACATAAAGCGTAGATTTCCAAACAGCAATCCCGTCAGCAGGATAAGAAAGTGAAACAAAATGTTCCGGTTTGAGTTCAGCGATCGCCCCGTCCCGAATTGCGCCCCGACAGCAACAAATATCCTCATCCCGCGCAAACCAGAGAGTATCTTCCGAAATAGCCAGCCCCGTTGCGCCGGTAAACTTAGCCGTTTGAAATGGATTCAAAACAGTAGTGTTGTCACTTTCTCGATCGATCTCCAATAGCAGCCCTTCGGCGCGATCGACAGCGAACAACCTATTTCCTAAAAAAGCAATGCCGTGCAGTGCCAAGACTCCGATGGGTCTGACCATCCGCAGCCCCGAAGGCTGTTTGTCCGAGAGAACAGGTGAATCGAGATTCATGCTAAATTTCTTGCCGGTATTGTACAGAAAAACTGATTTGTAACTTGTAGCCGAGCGCTTGAGGTTCACCAGCAAAATTGCCGAGTTTCCTGATATCCAGGACTGACGCATCAACCAGGTGTTTTTACGAAAAGAGGCGTTGTAGCCTCTTGCTAGAGTTAAAAGACCCCGAATATTAGTCTTTGTCAAAGTTGGGTTTAACAAGCTCAACCCAACCTGCAGCAGTGAATGGAAGTAAGTATAACTACTAAGCTACCACTGACAAACGCGACAGAGAATTCTATGTTGAGCAGATCGACCCAAATAATCGTATCTGCCTGAAGATATAAATTAAGTACAACAGATTACGATATCCGTCAAAACCTTGGATAGAATAAAACCGTGCGATAAAGTTCCTAGGTTCATCAGAAGGCAGGTTCGTCATGGCTTTGAAGTCTGCTCTAAATATCGGTGCTCTTTCCTTAATTCTGTCTTTAGAGGCAGTTGCCGCCGGTAGTTTTTTAATACCAGCAGAGGCTCTCAAAAGCCCCGCAAACCTTGTCCAGCGCGCCTCACCACCGCAGCTACCCCTCAACTGGCAAACAGTTCAACCCCCTGAACCCAGCGGAAGCAGACCGAACAGCCAGCAATTGGGAGCGGCGTGGAATAGCTTTCAACCGCCGGAGGACGGAGTACCCGGAAGGCGGGAAGGGGGAGGAACCCGCGGCTTAGAATGCCCCACGGCCACAACTGCCTTAACTGCCTTGATTCCCCAATCAACTATGGGGCAAACCATATCAGCAAAGCCAACATTTTTCTACTACCTTCCCGTAGCCCTCGACAAAACAGTTCAGTTTGAGTTAGCAGACCAAAGGGACAAAACACTATACAAAAAAAGTTTTCGCATGGTAACTAGCCGTGCAGGTGTCGTTAGCGTCAGCCTTGGCTCCGACGACAACTCGCCAGCCCTGGAAGTTGGCAAAAACTATCAATGGTACTTTACTATCAAATGCAACCCCAAAAATACACAAGATGATGTTCTCGTTTCCGGGTGGATCAACCGCACTGCTGTCGCTCCAAGCGTGAAAACAGAGTTGGATCGATCGTCCGATCTCACCAAGCTCAGCATCTTCGCCCAACAAAATCTCTGGTACGAGTACCTGGCAACTCTAGCTAAATTGCGTCTCCAGTCTCCCAGCGATTCCAGTTTAGCGATCAAGTGGTCAGCAGTTTTGAACTCAGTCGAACTCGGCAAAATAGCCCAAGAACCCTTAGTCGCCAGTGAAATAACACCGATCACAAGAAAATAATTCAATACCAGTTTCACGCAAAGAATGTAACGGTAGGCCCGTGCCCCAAACCCTGATAGCCATAAGTCATTGCCAATTCTAAAATCTAAAATCTAAAATCTAAAATGGTATTTGGCAGCGCCACAGATGATTTTTGCCTGTTGCGGGTTGTTTGGTCGATCGTCCTAAATAAATTAAAATTTGTGTACTGATCAGCAGTTCGGACTTCTGGCATCTTGAAAGGCGAACGGGGGAAATTTTGATGGTCAAATTTCGCCTAATACTAAATGATAAACTGGCATAGTGAAGCAGCCGACAAACTTATTTTAGAGAAATTATTAATTATGCGCCCGAATGCAAATATTGCACTATTTCGGTTGGGGATTTCACTTCTAACTGCACTGCCGATGGCTTGCTTTTATGCCAATAAAGCTATATCCCAAACAAACGATATTTCTCTGTTGCCTGTCGCCGCTGACAACTCAGCAGATACGGGCAATCAAGTATTAGCACTGCAAAAACTGGAAATCAAGCAGGATGAAACAGCAACAAACTTAAATCAGCTTCCCGATTCGATCGAGACCAACCCTGAACCAGAAACACAATCGAACCCCGCCGAGAACAGCCAAGAAGCCTGTTCCACAATCGATGGAACTGCTTGTGGTGGGGGCATCTTGCCCGAACAAACAAATCTGGTTGACAGCGATCCCCAATGTCAGAACCCGCTAGATTGCAATCATCTTTTAGCCCAGAACCAACCCTCGCTGCCTCCAAACCTGCCACCGCCGCCGACGGAGCCCGATCCAAATCGCGATCGATTTTTGCAACCCGCCCCGCAGCCTTCCCCAGAACCTCCCCAAGTACCACCCACAGTAGCGCCGCCGTCCCCGTCGCCAGTTCCCCCAACCCTGCCGAATACACCAATTGAGGTGCAGAAAATTCAAGTAGTTGGCAGCACAATTTTAAGCCAAGATGAAATTAATGCCTTAGTCAACCCCTTAGAAGGCCGTTCTACCACCCTAGAACAGCTCAAACAAATCGCCGACAAAATTACCGAAATTTACCTCAATCGTGGCTACATCACTTCGAGAGCAGTCTTGCCGCCCCAAACTATCACCGCAGGGGTAGTCCAAATTCAAGTGATTGAAGGCAAGCTAGCCCGAATTGAGGTAGAAGGAACTAAAAGATTGAATCCGAGTTACATCCGCAGCCGGATTCGTCTCGGTGCGGGAATGCCTTTAAGCACAGCTTCATTAGAAGACCAACTCCGGCTGCTGCGAGTCGATCCTTTATTTGACAATGTAGAAGCCAGTCTGCGGGCTGGGGATAATGAAGGCGAGAGCATTCTGATAGTCCGAATCTCGGAAGCTAATCCATTTCAACCTAGTTTCAGCATTGACAATTACTCGCCTCCCAGTGTCGGTTCGGAAAGATTGGGAGTTAGTTTGCGACACCGCAATATAACAGGAAATGGCGACGAACTGGCAGGGGCTTATTATCGATCGCTCGGCGATTCAGACGTGTTTGATTTTAGCTATCGCGTGCCGCTAAATGCGATGAACGGCACTTTGCAATTGAGGGCAGCCCCGAACCGCAACAGTATTGTGCAAGCACCTTTTGATACTTTTGATATTTCGGGAAAATCGCATTTATTTGAAGTTAGTTACCGCCAGCCACTGCGGAGAACGCCGATCGAAGAATTTGCCTTATCTGCCGGTTTTACTTATCAGACAGGCAGAACTTTTGTCGCCGGCGAACCGACTCCTTTTGGCATCGGCCCGGACTCCAATGGTGTCACCACTACGAGTGCAATTAAGCTGGGACAGGACTACATTCGGCGCGACCCGCAGGGTGCTTGGGCCGTGCGATCGCAATTTACGATCGGCACTAGCTTGTTTGATGCTACTCAAAACGAAGGTTCTGATCCCGACGGACAATTTTTGAGTTGGCTGGGTCAAGTGCAGCGAGTACAGCGATTGAATGACAAACATTTATTAATTTTGCAGGCAGACTTACAGTTGTCAGCTAATAGTTTGTTGCCTTCCCAGCAATTTGTAATTGGCGGCGGGCAATCTTTGCGCGGCTACCGCCAAAATGTCCGTTCTGGCGATAACGGCTTCAGAGTTTCCATAGAGGATCGGATTACTTTGCAGCGCGATGCTTCGGGAAATCCCAAACTTCAATTGGCTCCTTTTTTGGATGCGGGTACCGTATGGAACGTTGCGAACAATCCTAATACATTAACCAATCAGACCTTTTTAGCCGGTTTAGGTTTAGGGGTAATCTGGGAACCGATACAGCGGGTGAACCTGCGAGTAGATTACGCTTTTCCTTTGGTGAGAATTAGCGATAAAGGCGACAATCTGCAAGATAACGGCATTTACTTCAACATAATTTATACACCCTAAACGGACTTACTGATATCTGGCAGCATTGTCAGCAACAGGCAAGATGCCTGTTCCACAAAATATAAATTTTCTTGTCGAACAGGCATCTTGCCTGTTCCTAAAAGGCTAATTGAGAATGGTGCAACATATGAGGGCTTAGGCACTCGCGGTGTCCTGACTGGGGGTAATATTAATTCCCACGCTACCGGAGTTGATATTAGACCCAGGTAGCAGTCCCTTGAGAAAAATCAGCTCGCTTTACAAACCCCATTCATCCGGTCACAAAATAATAACATCGACGAGCCAACGCCCCGCCGCCGATTCAAGTTACTTCCCTTAACGTCTTTTCCTCACCCTTGACGCAGCCAATGACAGACAAAGATTATGAAAAATGATAGAGTTTGTCGTTAACATAAATAATTTTTTCTGACAACTAACCCTCAGCCCATCTTAATTTTGATGACCTCGGTAAAAAATGAGCCAACGCTAAGCAGATTTGCCTATCCAAAAAACTATAGCTTTTGGCTTTTAGGGATTCGCTAGAGACAGGTTTAGTTGACCCCCCTCTCCCAATTCTTAACTCTTCCAAAAAACAATTATGCTGCCAGATAAATACCGAAAAGTGCATCGCTGTCTCCCTCTGGTGATGGGAGTTGTATTCGCTACTACCTACAGCATTCCCATCAGCGGCCAACCCAGGATTCCCACACCATCCCAATCACCGACAACGGGAAAACCCAACCCATCAGCAACGCAGCAACCTGTGCAAGCATTTGGCGGGCAAATCGCCATGTTTGTGGGGCATGAGAAAAGTGTCGGAAGTGCAGTATTTAGCCCCGATGGTCGCCAAATCTTCACCGCTAGTGGAGATAAAACCGCCCGCTTGTGGGATATCAAAGGTAATCTCCTGGCTGTGTTCCGGGGGCATGAGGGAAATGTCTTCGGTGCAGTATTTAGTCCCGATGGCAGACAAATTCTCACCACCAATGGGGATAAAACCGCCCGCCTGTGGGATATCCAAGGCAATCTCCTAACTGAGTTCCGGGGGTCTGAGGATCAGGTTGATCTTAGAAGTGCCGTATTTAGCCCCGATGGTCGCCAAATCCTCACCGTTAATAGGTTGGCGGGTAAAGCCGGCATGTGGGGTAAAGTCCGTTTGTGGGATACCAAAGGCAATCTCAAAGCAGAGATCCCGATCAGAAGTGACAGATTAGGAGGCTTCCTAGAAGCCGTATTTAGCCCCGATGGTCGCCAAATCCTCACCCTTAGTGGGGATGGAACCGCCCGGTTGTGGGATATCACAGGCAATCTTCTCAAAGAATTCCAGGCGCATAGAGAGCCTATCCTCAGTGGAGTATTTAGTCCCGATGGCAGGCAATTTCTGACCGCCAGCCAGGATAAAACTGCCCGCCTGTGGGATACCAACGGTAATCTCCTCACCGAGTTCCAGGGGCATGAATATCATGTCGAAAGTGCAATATTTAGCCCCGATGGTCGCCAAATCCTCACTGCTAGTATAGATGGAACCGCCCGCATTTGGGATACCAAAGGTAATCTCCTGACTGTGTTTGGGCAGCATGGAGATTCCCACTGGAGTTCTGTCGGGAGTGCAGCAGGATTTAGCCCGGATGGTCGCCAAATCCTTACCAGTAGTAGGGATGGAACCGCTCAAATTTGGGATACCAAAGGCAATCTACTCGCAAAGTTGCGGGGGCATGAGGGGCAAGTACGGGCAGTATTTAGTCCCGATGGCAGGCAAATCCTCACCAGCGGTTGGGATAAAATCGCCCGTCTGTGGGACGTATCAGCCGCTATTGCTGCCGAATCGGAGCAAATAGCTGCTAGAGAAACCTTTCAGGAAGGCGTGTCCAAAAATAACGCTCAACTGGCAATATTCCGAGGACACAATAGTTCTGTCAACATTGCAGTCTTTAGCCCGGATGGCAGGCAAATCCTCACCGCTAGTCGAGATGAAGCTGCACGGTTGTGGGATACCAAAGGCAATCTCCTAACCGAGTTCCGGGGGCATGAGGATGAAGTCGTAAGTGCAATCTTTAGCCCGGATGGTCGCCAAATCCTTACTACTGGTGGTAATGATGGAACTGCCCGTTTGTGGGATACTTCTGGTAATGCCATCGCTGTTTTGCGGGGGCATGGTAGTCAGGTCATCAGTGCCGTATTTAGCCCTGATGGTCGTCAAATCCTCCCCACCGATCAAGCTTATCCCATGAGCCTATGGGATACCAAAGGCAATCTCCTAGCACAGTTCCGGGGGCCGGAGAAAGTGGACGGCTCTAGGTGGATAGTCAGAAATGCAGTATTTAGTCCTGACGGCAGCCAGATCCTCAGCACCAGTCATTATGGCATCGTCAGCTTGTGGGACATTAAAGGCAATCTTCTCAAAGAGTTCTTGGGGCCTGAAGGAACCGTTATAAGTGCAGTATTTAGTCCCGATGGCAGCCAAATCCTCACCACCAGCAGTAATGATGAAACCGCCCGCCTGTGGGATATCCAAGGCAATCTCCTAGTCGAATTCCGGGGGCATAAGGAGCGGGTCACCAGTGCCGTATTTAGCCCCGACGGGAGCCAAATCCTCACCACCAGTTTAGATAAAACCGTCCGCCTCTGGGATATCAAAGGGAATGTATTGGCAGAGTTTCGGGGCCATGAAAGAGGTGTCACCAGTGCCGTATTTAGTCCCGACCGTCGCCAAATCCTCACCGCTAGCTATGATGGAACTGCGCGAGTTTGGGATACCAAAGGCAATCTCCTGGCTGTGTTCCGAGGGCATGACATAGAAAGAGGTGTCGGAAGTGCCGTATTTAGCCCCGATGGTAGTCAAATCCTCACCGCTAGTTCTGATGGCACCGCCCGTCTGTGGGATGTATCAGTAGCAATTGCTGCCCAAGCCCAGCAAATGGCAGCGCTGCAAACTTTTCGGGAAAGCGTATCTAAAAATAACGCTCAACTGGCACAGTTACGGGACGATAAGTATCGAGTCAGGCGTGCAGTCTTTAGCCCGGATGGTCGCCAAATTCTTACCGCCACCGATAAAACCGTCCGCTTGTGGGATACCAAAGGCAATATCCTCAACGAGTTTCAAGTCCCTAAAAAAAGTGTATCCAAACCAGTATTTAGCCCCGATGGTCGCCATATCCTTACAATTAGTGACGAAACCGCCCACTTGTGGGATACCAAAGGTAATATCCTCACGGAGTTCCAGGGACACAAGCATGATGTTGAAAGTGCAGTATTTAGCCCGGACGGTCGTCAAATCCTCACCGCTAGTATGGATGAAACCGCCCGTCTGTGGGATACCAAAGGTAATCTCTTGGCTATATTCCAAGGACATGAGATTGATGTCAACAGTGCAGTCTTTAGTCCCGATGGCAGCCAAATCCTCACCGCCAGTTTAGATAAAACCGCCCGTCTGTGGGATACCAAAGGTAATCTCCTGGCTGTGTTCCGGGGGCATGAGGGAAATGTCGAGAGTGCCAAATTTAGTCCCAATGGTCGGCAAATTCTGACTGATAGTAGGTATCTTTATGGAACTGCTCGCCTGTGGGATACCAAAGGCAATCTCTTGGTCGAGTTTCCGGGCAGGAAGGATGTAAATGTAAGCTGGATTACGCACTACAGGGCAGTATTTAGCCCCGATGGTAGTCAAATCCTCATTGCCAGTGGGGATGGAACCGTTCGCCTGTGGGATACCAAAGGTAATCTCAAAGCAGAATTCCAGGGGCATAATTTTAGAGTCAACAGTGCCGTATTTAGTCCCGATGGTCAGCAAATCATTACTTCTGGTCTTGATAAAACCGTCCGTTTGTGGGATACCAAAGGTAATCTTCTAGCCATATTCCGGGGACATGAGGAAGAGGTCAACAGTGCAGTATTTAGCCCCGATGGTAGCCAAATTCTCACTGCTAGTGACGATAGAACTGCTCGCCTGTGGGACTTATCACTTGGAATAAAAGTTTCTGCTGCTGAATTAGCATTTATCAAAGGAACTCAACTTTCTAGCCAAAGCACAGTCGAATCTAAACAACTTGCACTGGCAAAGTTAGAAGAAGCCCTAGCACTCTATCGTGCAGAGAAAAACTCTGCCCAAACCGCACTCACTCTCCTTTCAATGGGTAAAATTTACGCCAATTTCGGACAATTTCAATCTGCCCTAGACTCCTACAATCAAGCCTTACCCTTATCGCAACAAGCCGGGGCCAAAGCCGAAGAAGCCGCTATTATCAACAGTTTGGGTCAACTCTACATCGATTTAGCTGACCCGACAAGCGCCCTGGATTACTATAACCAAGCTTTGCCCCTGTTTTATCAATTAAATGACCAAACGGCAGTCGCCAACACCCTCAACAACATTGGTGATATTCACGCTGCTACAGGAAACTGGAAAAATGCCCTAGACTCCTACAACAAAGCCCTGGTAATCTCCAGACCCGCAGGTAATTTAGCCGCCGAAGCTACTGCCTTAACTGGCATTGGTAGCACCTACATCGCTTCAAAAGAATGGTCAACGGCCTTGAATGCCTACAACCAAGCCCTGAGCATCTCCCGACACTTAAACGACAAAGTAAAAGAAACCACAGTCCTCAATCAGATGGGGAAAATACAAGCTGCTTTAGGTCAGAATTCTACCGCCATTGAAAACTATAACCAAGCTTTATCTCTATCCCAACAACTCGGTTACAAAACAGAAGAAGCGCACATCCTCTACAATCTTGCCATCTTAAACCGCCAACAAAATAACCTCGCCGCCGCCAAAACACCAATCGAAACCGCCATTAATATTATTGAAAACCTCCGCACTCAAATCGCTAGCCAAGAACTGCGGCAGTCTTACTTTGCCCGCAACCAAGATTATTATCAGTTTTACATCGATTTGTTGATGCAACTGCACCAGAAAAATCCAGATCGAGGTTACGACGCACAAGCCTTTCATGCTAGCGAACGTGCCCGTGCCCGCAGTCTGCTTGAACTCCTCAGCGAAGCCAGCGCAAATATTCGCCAAGGTGTTGACCCGCAACTGCTAGCACAAGAACAAAATTTGCAACAACAACTCAGTGATTTTCAGACTCGCAAATACCAAATTGTCATCGCTCAATCTACGCAAGAAGCTCGGGAGGAAATTCAACACAAAATCGACACAGTTCTCAAGGAACTCGCTCAAATAGAAGCTAAAATTCGCGCCAGTAGTCCTCGTTACGCTGCTCTCAAATATCCCGAACCTCTCAAGGTGCAACAAATTCAACAACAGGTAATCGATGACAAAACGCTACTTTTAGAATATTCTTTGGGTGAGGAGCGCAGTTATTTGTGGGCGGTGACAAAAACTTCTTTAACCAGTTACGAACTTCCTTCTCGCACCGAGATTGAAGCCACGGCTAAGAATTTCCGCGATACTTTAACCAAAGAGACCACGAGAACCTCTCCTCAAATGGTTGCCGAATCTGCTGCACTTATAAGCCAAATGATCCTCGCTCCAGTTGCTTCTGAGTTGGGCAACAAGCGCTTGCTAATTGTTGCGGATGGAGCCTTGCAATACATCCCTTTTGGCGCACTCTCTCTGGAAAAATCTGAAGCGCCGCTAATAGTTAAGCATGAAGTTGTTAATCTGCCTTCTGCCTCAACTCTGGCTATTCTGCGGCGGGATATGGCGACTCGTCAACCGGCTCCAAAGACGATCGCCTTGTTTGCCGATCCAGTTTTTAGCACTGACGATGAACGGCTCAAAGGCACGAGTACATCGCAGGTAACGAGGAATCAAACTGTTGAAAATCTGCCCTTGGAAGCGCAACAATTACAGAGATCTGCATCAGAGGCTAACATTAATTGGACTCGCTTACCTTTCTCGCGAACTGAAGCTGAGCAAATTCTGGCTTTGGTTCCCGATGATTTGGAAAAACCAGCGTTTGACTTTACTGCTAATCGTACCACGGCAACCAATCCCGATTTATCTCAATATCGCATTGTTCATTTCGCTACGCACGGATTTGCTAATAGCAGACATCCAGAATTGTCGGGATTGGTGCTCTCTTTGGTTGATGAGAAAGGCACTCTACAAAATGGCTACTTGCGACTGAATGATATTTTCAATCTCAATTTACCGGCTGAATTGGTGGTGCTGAGCGCGTGTCAGACGGGTTTGGGAAAAGAAATTAAAGGAGAAGGGTTGGTGGGTTTGACGAGAGGGTTTATGTATGCGGGGGCGCCGCGTGTGGTGGTTTCTTTGTGGAGTGTTGACGATCGAGTAACTTCTGACCTGATGACACGATTTTACAAAAAAATGCTCCAAGATAAATTGCCGCCTGCTGCGGCACTGCGATCGGCACAAATCGAAGTGCTACAGCTTCCAGAATGGCAATCTCCTTATTATTGGGCTGCTTTTGGGCTGCAAGGAGAATGGAATTGAGTGCGCCACTGACATCGACAGAAGGGGAAAAAGTGGGGGAGTCCGATATGAAGAAAATATTTCCTTCTTGCTTCTTCCCTCTTGCTTCTTCCCTCTTGCTTCGACATCCAATATTAATCGCCGATTTCCCCGACAACCTCCGCAGCAGCCTGAGTTTCTAGCCAAAGATTGAGCAGCAAGAGCTCCGCCCGATCGCCCAACACAGTCGCAAACACGCCGTCAGCCCCCTCAGACGCATCAGAAATCCACGTACCGCGCAGAGTCACTTCTACAAAGTCAGCATCAGCAACACAAAGGGCGATCGCATCATTGTCGTTTCGGCGCGCCTCAGATTCCAACAGAGACAGCGCCGGCAAATTCGCGGGCAGCAAAAATGCCGCAGTGCTCGGTTCGACGCTGATGCTTTGACCAACTCGCATAGCCAGCACAACTCGCAGCGCCACTAACTGTTCGGGAGATTGAGCCAAACGCTCTAGGTTAAAGCCCGTTTCAGTGTAAGTCAACTTCAGCATATTGACAGCCCTAAATTTGGAATTGAAAGTTTAAAATTGGTAATTGAAAATTGGCGATAGGGAATTTGGAATTGCGATTTAGGGCAGATTTTAGATGAGAATTACGCATCAATTTAAAATCTAAAATCTAAAATCTAAAATTCTTCCCATTCCCTATTCCCCTATTTGATATTCGTGCCAAAACAGTTCGGCAAAAGCAACAGTGGGGTGTATGGGGGCTTTCGGCTTAGTTCGCAGAGACATTCCAGCTTCTATGGGAGTTCGATCGCCCTTACGAGAGTTGCACCGTTCGCAAGCAGTCACCACGTTGTCCCAAGTATGCGGGCCGCCCTTCGATCGAGGCATCACGTGATCCAGCGTCAAATGCCGATTGCTACCGCAGTATTGACAAGAATGAGCGTCGCGGCGCAGAACTTCCCGGCGATTGACCGGGGGCACTTTCCACAGGCGTTCCCTGTTACCAAAAGTCAAGCGGATTTGTTCGGGTACGTGGATGCTGGTGCTGGGCGATCGTACCAGCCAGCCGTTGCCAATGCTAAAATCCAGAGGTTCAGCTTTGCCTGTTACCAACAGTACGATCGCCCGTTTGATGTTGACACGGCTCATTGGTAGGTAATTTTGAGAAAACACCACCACAGATTGCCTCAATACATCAGTTACTACGGTCACGGCTTGCTCCTCCTCATTTGGATTTTAGATTTTAGATTTTAGATTTTAGATTTGGGATTTTCGGTGCAACGCCTACATTGGCTACATCTGGTTTTTTCCCAGTTCCCCAAGCGGATCGAATTTCTCAAATATCCAATCAAATGCCCCCGCTTCTCTTACTTAGAAGCGGGGGCTAGAAAAACTGCTTTCATGCAAATTTTCATCCTGTCTTGGTACAGTCGTTTAGCTGTACCTCCCGCTTCGCGTATCTCGATGTGGCTGTGCCACTTGCAGACCGTCTCGGTCTACCTCGTTGTAATTAATTTCTGCAATTTGTTCTAATCCACTATAACCGGGTTTAATTAGGCCCAAGCCCGCCCACGAGGTCGCTGCGACAGTCGCCAAACCCGTGCTAAAGACGTGCCGTAACGACTCGGAGCGACCCGTAGGGCGATCGCACTTCAGTTGATAGGTGGAGTAGGTGGGGAGAAATTTCAAAGTCGGCAGAAGGTGGTTAAGAGGCTTTCAATCTAGCTGTAAACATACTACACTGATATTACACATATGTCCACCCGTCACGGAGAAAAAATTATGCATACCCTACCTAGAACCTCAACCACCGAAATGGAAGTCACCAGCATTCGACTCGAAAGAGAGCTCAAGGAGAGACTTAAAGAACTCGCGGGCAATCAAGGCTATCAAGCTTTGATTCGAGATTTGCTCTGGAATTACGTGCAGCAGAAGTCTGGAGAGTATCGGCAGATGTTTTCTCGATCGGATATTCGAGCTAGCATTAATGCCACAGCACAGCAGGAGGAACGCTGCGCGCTTACAGGAGAGTTGATTCGACCGGGCGGGCCGATGTTATTAGGCCTGACGATGCACGGCGAAATGGTGCCACTGAGTATAGGGAGTATGGCTGGATAAACCAGTTTATCGAAAATTTGTGAGAGCGATCGGCCTGGGGTGAAGGCCCCAGGCGCTGAAGATCAGACTATTTTAGATTTTAGATTTTAGATTTTAGATTTTAGATTTGGGAATGCCTTATAAGATAAGGGTTTGGAGGTTGCCTAGAGTTGCATTGTTTTTGGGAACTGGTATAAAAATACTTCGGACAGTTGTTGAGTGCCAACCGTAGAATAAGGATTTCAAGGCGATTCGGCAATCGAACTACCAACTGACATCTTGCACCATTTTCAATAAGCTTTTTATGGGCGGGCTCTCCTGCCCACCCCACAAGAAAATGCACTTGTTGTGGAACAGGCAAGATGCTTGTTAAGCGAGAATGATGCAAGATGTGAGCTACTAACGAAAAATCGAAGGTTTCAGACTGCGAACTAAAAAAGTCCGGGCTATTGGTATAAAATCCCGCAGTATCTAAACAATATCTATTTAACGAACCACGAAGACGTGTTCGGCGAAGCCGTTCCCGTAGGGTAGAGCACGAAGAAAGATGGAGAAGAAGATAGCTAATGTTAGCGGTTCGGGATTCTGGTAACGCAGATCCGGATGCTCCAAAACGCGCGTGTTAATGTTAAACTTTCCATCGGGCGTGCCGAACAGACGATCGTACATTTGATGAAAAAAATTAAGGTAATGCTGAAAAACCCCTACTTAACTGCTGCGAGTTCGATCGCCCTTCTCACAATTATTGCCGGATGTGCAGCTACTGAATCACCTCAACTTGCATCTCCCTCTCCTGTAGCTGAATCTTCCCCGCCCCCAGTTAAACCAAGTCAGCCTCAGCCCTTAATAGTCTCTGTTAGCAATCCCGAAACCGCCACAAATACCAAAATCCAGCAATATCTCAACGGCTTAACAGCACAAGGTTATGCCAAAGAAGATCAAGGGATATGGATGCAATCGGGCAATACTTTGCTAGCAAATCATCAAGGTACAGTTCCTCTGTCAGCCGCTTCTATTACCAAAGTAGCCACATCTCTGGTAGCACTGCAAGAATTCGGCCCGGAACATCAATTTATAACCTTAATTGGTACAACTGGAAAAATTGAAAACGGCGTATTAAAAGGCGATTTAATTGTACAGGGAAACGCCGATCCGTTGTTTGTTTGGGAAGAGGCGATCGCCCTTGGTAACGCCTTAAATCAAAAAGGCATCAAGCAAGTCAGTGGCAATTTGATAATTGTCGATAAGTTTTACATGAACTTTGAACTTGATCCCCTCAAATCGGGAGAATTGCTCAAACAAGGATTGAACAGTCAAATCTGGCCCAGCGAAGCCGCCGCCCAGTATCAAACCCTGCCTCCAAATACGCCAAAACCCCAAATAGCAATTGAGGGTACTGTACAAGTTTTGCCAGCATCTCCCAATGACGTGCAGCCTTTAGTCAAACATTATTCTTTGCCCCTTGCTGAATTGATCAAAAAAATGAATCAGTATAGCAACAATCTCATGGCAGATATGCTAGCTGATACTGTCGGCGGCGCCAAAACAGTCGCCCAAAAAGCAGCAGCAGCAACCGGAGTTCCCCCCGCAGAAATTCAACTCGTCAACGGTTCGGGATTGAGCGAAGAAAATCTGATTTCTCCCCGGGCTGCTTGCGCGTTATTTATAGCTTTAGAACGCTATCTTGAACCTTACAGCATGACAGTTGCTGATGTCTTAACTGTAGTTGGGAAAGATCAAGGAATACTGGCAGAACGGGCGCTTCCTAAATTAGCAGTGGTCAAGTCTGGCACGTTGGATAATGTTAGCGCTTTGGGCGGAGCCCTGCCAACTCAAAAACAAGAAACAGTGTGGTTTGTGATTATGAATGGAGGGGCAAATGTCGAGACATTTCGCACTCAGCAAGAGGTTTTGTTGAAAAGCTTTTTGAATGACTGGGGAAGTGTTCAAGTTTCGCCGCCGGAATTAACGCCAAATCCTGCTAGAAAGAGTAAGGTATCTCGCAGCGAAATTGTTCAATAAACTGTTGTGCATTTAATTTGTATATTCCGGGCGGGTTAGAAGCCCACCCCACAACAGAGTTTGTAGGGTGCGTCAGCACAGAAATTTTAAATTTTCAGCTAAAATAATGCAAGCGGATGCACCATAGGAGTACAAACTAATTTAATTAGGGGTTGTCGCCCTAGCGACTACAATGCCGATCGCACTTTCGACTCTGCTAATATATCTCTGCAAGTCGTAAGCAACTGTCACCTCCCCAGCCGGCGAAGCGTGAATTAAACCCATATTGCCGTCAGCATTGCGGTAGACTAAACCCGTGTGGGTGACATCCAATCCTTTAACATCCGTGGCTACCGCTACAATATCCCCTGGTTTTAACTGAGAATAAACACGTTTTATCTGATTTGTCGGGATGTAATTAACAGTAGTTTTGGCTAAGTCTGCTTCTTGCCTGACTATGCACTGATAAGTCGCTTCGTCTTTAACCATTTGCGGGTAACTGCTGCGGTGCTGACTCATGAAATTTAGTGTTTTATTCATGGGAACTCCACCTAATTCAGCGGTGATATTTTCCACTGTTTGCCGTTTTTGATTGTCATTAATCCATTCAGAAAAATAATGCAATCTGCTGCAATAACCGTTAATTTTACCGTTTAAATACCGCTGTTGTTCTATGCGATTTACAAAATTTTGATAGTCGTAATCTTGTACTGCTACGCCCCTGGCGATCGCCAAAACGGTTTCTACAAATAAAACGCAATCAAATTTATTCAAAGTTATGAGCAACTTTTCTTCGCCAGATTTGTCCAGCAAACCAGCGGCGTAGGGCGATCCTTGGAAATTATCGGCGATCGCCTGGACGATTTCTCCGATCGAGCGATCGTGCAAATTTTGTTGTTTTGCATACTGTACAACCTTTTCAAAACGTGCTATGTCTTGAGGCTGTGCAACGGTTTCTCTCTCGGTATTATTGGAGTCCGATCCTCTCGCCAGCACCTTCAGCAATTCGGAATAGGAAATTTCCCCTAAATTTTTGAAGTCCCACAACATACTCGGAAAACTGGAAACACTTTGCTTGTTTGTTATTTCCAGATTTTCGCTTTCTCCCGTCAAGGAAAACGCTAGATCCGCCCCCTGTCCTGCTGTTTGTCGATCGACAACATATCTCGTAGCAGATTGAGACTGAAATGCCCAAACATCAGGGATCAAAGAATTATTCACGCCGACGATCGCAAATCCCAAAACAGCCAGACTCCAAAAATTTTTCATGTTTTTCCAAGGATTTTGCTTCAACTCAGTGCTATCCTGAAAATTTTACAATTACTAGAATTCTCAATCAGCCTAGTAGACAGATAAAATTGGCAACAGCGGACTAGATGGATACACTTGTCATTTAGATGCCGCCCTATTATAAACTGATCGTGCGAGTTTGATAGCACAAAACTGTAATGCAAGTAGAACGCCGACGCCGCCCACGCCCAATTTCCCCCCGACGCCCCATCGAGCCCCTAGGCCCAATCGGGCCACGACGCCAAAGCAGCCAGCGTCCTGTTCAATCTCGTCGTCGAGTCAGGACGAAATTTTCTCGCTTAAAGTACCGTAACATCCTGTGCTTAATTGCCGGGGCGATCGCGATCGGTTGGATTGTCACAATACCGTTCAGAATTCGCCGTCCCCCAGAACCGCCAGTCATCTTGGCTAAACAGGCCGTCTCGCCTCAAGAAACACTCTCGCCTCCGACAATTGAACCATCGGACAATTTAGCCGATCGTCAAAGCGAGCCTACCTTTAGCTACAACATCAAAACACCTCCCAATCCAGTTTACTCTCAAGAATTGCAAGGGATTGTTGATGAAGCGGTGAAGATTGCAACCACCAAAGGAATGCCCGCAGAACGGCTATCAATTACCTTATTTGATGTCAGCAATTCCAAAAGTCACACCTTTGCCGGATATCAAAATCAAACTCTTCGATTTCCCGCTAGCGTTGCCAAGTTATTTTGGATGGCAGCGTTTTACTCAGCCATAGAAAAAGGCATTATTACGCAAAGAGAATCTGCATTTAAAAACGACCTAGAGCAAATGATTCGCATCTCCAACAACGATGCTGCCAGCAGACTTTTAGACAAAATCACAGATACAAAATCCGGCGGCAGGCTCTCAGGAGAAGAGTTGCAAACATGGCTGAAAAAGCGCACTCAAATTAACACATTTTTCCAGTCCGCAGGCTACAATGATCTTCGTATAAGCACCAAAAATTATCCCATATACTATTTAAGACAAGAAGGGCCAATCGGTCGCGACTTGCAATTGCGGGGCGATGCTTCTCAGCCGATTCGCAATCAAGTAACTACCGACCAAGCGGCCAGATTAATATATGAAATCTATACTAGGCAAGCCGTTTCCAGCGTCGCCAGTCGCAAAATGGCTTACTTGCTGACTAGAGACTTAGACCCCAAGGCATGGAAAAATGACCCTAGCAATTCAATAAAAGGATTTCTTGGCGAATCTTTACCAACTAATATTTATTTTGGTTCCAAAGTAGGCTATACTTCCAAATCCCGCAGCGAAGCGGCCTTTGTCAGAACTTTAGACGATCGCGCGATTTATATTTTAGTTGTTTTCGCAGACGATCCGGCTTATGCCAAGGACGAAACAACATTTCCGGCAATTTCTCGATACGTTTTCGATCGGCTAAACGCTCGTGGCCCCAGCACTTTGCAGTGATATGGAGTAGGGCAGATTGACTGTTGACTGTTGACTGTTGACTGTTGACTGTTGACTGTTAGTCGAAAAACTGAAGGATGGTTGATATCAAATCCGGTTGCATCGGAATTATTCATCTCTCTGTTCTCTTCCTCTGTTTTCTTTGCGTCAACAGCGGCTTAATCATTCCAATGCAATCGGATTTGATATGAGTGTTGAATGTTGACTCGATTTTACAATTCCGGCGCGGTCAGAAGTGAGATTATGCACAAACAACTGTTTCTGCGAAAAAAGGGTACTGACGGCCAAAAAAAAACAATTTTTTGACCACAACTCTATGCTTTTAGGTTAGGTAAAACCCGCATAAATAAACCCGGTTTCTGATATCCTATGATACTACAGCAGATTCCAGGCAAATAAAGTACACCTTAATCCCAAGCACTTACCAAACTGGTTGACAAACCCTTGCAACCGTACTCCATAAACCTGGAAATTGCTGTATGTCCGGTCCATTACCCTTAATAGGGTAGGGGCGGGTTCACGAAAAATATCTGCCAATAATTGACAATCTCAAAAACCCGCCCTTTTAATCGCTCGATCAGACATGATATGAGCAAGTGCTAATTAAGTTTGTCGTAATGAAGTCGTTTTTCTCTCGTCTGCCAAGAGCTAACTCTAAACGGTGAGTTTAACAATTGATTTACTGGATACAATTTAACTGGGGCGAAAGGATTCGAACCTCTGAATGGCTGGACCAAAACCAGCTGCCTTACCACTTGGCGACGCCCCAACGTCTCAACATTTAATATAGTAACACCCAGACACGGGAATCTGTCAAGCATTTTGACAATAAAATTTAAAAAATGTTTTTGGAACCGATCGCCCGCAGGTTTATGCTTTGATCGCACGGGGGCGCGCCACGGGGATTTCAATCCTGAAATCCGCTCCCTGTCCAGGTTTCGAGATACAGTTCAAGCTTCCTCCGTGTTTTTCCACCACAATCTGGTAGCTGATAGACAAGCCGAGTCCCGTACCCTTGCCCACAGGTTTAGTGGTAAAGAAAGGGTCAAACAAGTGGCATTTAGCTTTTTCGGCCAATCCGGGCCCGCTGTCTTGAATCCGAATCACCACAACTTGACCCCTCGACTTTCCTGACTCATCAGCCTCCGAGTCTGGGTTCACCACCGCCGTCGAGATTTTGATCGTCTTAGGTGGAGGCTGATTTTCCAAAGAGTCGATCGCATTCGCCAAAATATTCATAAATACTTGGTTGAGCTGTCCGGGATAACACTCTACCTTCGGCAAGTCGCCGTAGTCTTTAATTACCTCAATTCCCGGCACTAGCCCGTTTGACTTCAAGCGGCTCTGCAAAATCAGCAGCGTGCTGTCAATCCCTTCGTGAATGTCCACCGGCTTCATCTCGGCTTCGTCGTGCCGCGCGAAGTTCCGCAGAGACAGGACAATTTGGCGGATGCGTTCAGTTCCCATTTCTATTGAAGACAGAATTTTCAGCAAATCCGGCACTAGGAACTCAACATCGATTTCTTCGTTTTTGTCGAGAATTTCGGGGCAAGGCTCCGGGTAATGCTTTTGATACAAGTGCAGCAAATCCAGCAGATTTTTCATGTACTGCTTGCAATAAGTCAAGTTGCCGTAAATAAAATTAACCGGATTGTTAATTTCGTGGGCGACGCCGGCGACCATTTGACCAAGAGAGGACATTTTTTCGTTTTGGATGAGCTGAGCTTCTTTCTGCTGCAACTGCTGCAAAGTTTCCGTTAGTTGGCGGGCTTGAGTTTGGGCTGCTAAGGCTGCCGCCCGCGTTTGGGCGTAGAGTTCGGCTTGGTCGATCGCTATCGCCAGTTGATCCACCACCGCTTGCAGCAATTCCACTTCGCTCGTCGCCCAGGAACGGTGGCTGCTGTAATGGTTACAAACTACAGCACCCATTTGACCGGAGCGAGTCTTGACTGGCAGCAGCAGGTTAGAAACAATCCCGATACTGCTCAAAAAAGCTCGCGTGGGCGGTTCGATGCACAGTGCTGTTGCAGCGTCGCCGATCCGGAGCGTTTGGCGGTGGCAAATTTTCTCGGCCAGCAGGGTTACTTGTTCGATCGGGTATTCTGTGAGCCGCTCTTTCAGTTCGGGATTTGCCGCCTCGTGGGTGATGGCAAAGCTTGGCTGCCCGTCTCGCGAGATGGAGTACCACAAAAAGTAGCACTGGTCAACCTGCAACAAGCTGCGAATTTCGTTGACAGCCGTATCTAAAATTTTGTCGAGGTCGAGGGAATTCCGCATCTGGCTGGCGAGGCCGAAGAGCAAGCCTTCCCGGCGGCTCAACAATTCTTCTCGGGCTGCGTGGCGATCGATCGCCACGGCGATGGCGTTAGCCATGCAACCCAGAACTTCTAGCGCTCCCTCGCTTGCCAAAGCGCTACTGCACAGAGTCATCACTCCCACCAGTCGCTCCTCCACAATCAGCGGATAGGCAATGGTGCACAGAGACGGGTTCGACAGTAGGCACACAGGAGCAGTTTGGAGTTTTCCCGCTTCTGTTCGCACCCAATCTTCTATTTCTTTTGCCCACTCTTGGCTGCTAAGTCCTGAATTGGCCTGCAATTCTAACCGCTCTGTCTGCAGGTTAAAAGTCCAGATGCTCACCCCTGTGGCGTCGAGATACTCTACCATTGCCTCGGTGCAGCGGTTGAGGATGACCGATATTTTCCCGCCTTGTCCGAGGGCTGCACCGACTTTAGCTTGCAGGGAACCCAAGCGAGCTCGCTCTTGTAGGGACGTTGCCGTTAGTTGGCGATCGGATGTGTCGCGGGGGCCGGCAACGATTTCTCGGATTTGTTGGGTATCGTCCGCGCGCCCGATGCCCGCTGAAGCTTCCCACACATATTGAGATTTGCCTGTTTCTCCCAGCGTCGGGAGCTTTTTTGTTCCGTATATTGTTGTCATGCTGCTCTGTGGCGTATGTACCGCAGACAAGCTCGATCGGTTCGATCCAGGAACTAACTCCGAGATTTTCTGGCTGTCGGAAGTGATATCTTCTACCTCTGGCAAATGTTTCTGGGCTTTGACTAATTGCCAGCGCAGCTCCACCAAACTCGCAACTTGCCGACTCAAAGCTTGCAGACCTTCTATCGTTTCTTTTGTCAAGTCTCGCGACACCGAGTCCATGACGGATAGCACTCCCAGCATCTGCCCCTCTGAGGTCATGACTGGGATGCCCGCGTAAAATTTCACGAAGGGGTAGAAAACGATCAGCGGATGCTCGCCAAATCTCATATCTGTGGAAGCGTCTCGAACAATGGCGGCAGGCAGTTCTTTAAAGGAATTTATAGGGAGTTCGATCGCAAATTCGGGAGCAACTGGCGGTTGTTGTAGGGAAATTGCCCGGTCAAATTCCGAGTTTGAGTTTGAACTCTGGGCGAACTCTTCGGGAGTTGGGTCCAGGGCGCGAGCGCAAAAATTCAGGTAACGGTGAGCCAAAGTTCGATCGATACCTAATTGCGACTTCAACCAGTGGCGATTACCGTCAATCAAGCTCAAGAAAGCAATAGGAGTTCGGCTGATTTGAGCTGCCAAACCTACCAAATTGTCCAAGCAAGCGTCTGGAGCAGAGCCGAGAAGCTGATACAAGTCAATGTTATGGAGCTTGAACACTTTTTTACCAAGAGGCAAGGGTGATTTCATCATGTGTAACTGCCCGTCTAGTTGCTGGCAACCGCCCTTCTCAATACTTCCCTTGAAAAACAAGCTATGAATTCTGTGCTGGGAGACTCTGGGCGCAAGTTCAGCGCAGGTTGCTTGCGCCGAATTCAGACTAACCTCTTGACTGATCTGGAAACTTTTGAGTTATGGGAGTTAGATCACGCCAAATCTAAGACTATATAAATTATACTTCCAGTTGACTATGCTTTTGAATACCTCCGGCTCTCTAAATCTAAGAGCCTCTGTTGGGAGGAAGCAGGTTTCCAAAATATATGACGATTGCTTACCTAGAATTTTTTTATCAGTTTAATTGTATTTTAACAGACTTGTCTAATCGTGGGTAGCTGGCTTGCTGGTAGATTTAAATCAGGGGTTTGTGCCACAATACCAGTGTCCTTTACCGAGCTGTGCCTTAGCCGGGAGTTCAACTACAGTTAGGAGATTAATTACAAAAGATTGGTAAGATGTTAAACTTTGTAACAATAGTTGTTCAAACTCGACCTTTTAGGGTTTCTGGGCCCGGATGCACATTTTGCAACTGTTGTAATTGCCGATCAACCACTCTCCCAATCCCTTTTTTCGAGTTTGAGGTAAAAAAACGGGGGTAAAGTTTCAACTAACGCTCCAACGGAGTTGACAATTATTGGGTAGAGGCAACGCTCAAAAAATAACTGAACGAAGTATGTTTTGTATTTTCAAGAACTATAAATAAACAGGGAGAAGAATATGTCTGCAAGTAGCAGTCAAGTACCAACTATTTTGGCAGTTGATGATAGCGTCGTGATGCAAGGACTTGTTAAACAGGCCTTAAGCAAAGAGTTTCGAGTTCTCGTAACCGACAATGCAGTGGATGCTTTGTCAACGATTTATCACGAACAAATTTCTGTTTTGTTGCTGGATGTTTCGATGCCTGGTATTGACGGATTGGAACTCTGCCGCACGGTGCGGAGCTTGCCTCAGTTTCAGAATTTGCCGATCGTAATGCTGACAGCGCGAGATGGAGCATTTGATAAGGTACAGGGGCGTTTGGCGGGAGCAACAGAGTATTTAACTAAGCCGTTTGATGCTGATAAGTTGCGCGAGGTAATTGGTAAGTTTATCAAAATCAAATAATCGGACTTAGGAAAAAAAGTCAGTTTTGAGTAATTAATCAAGTAATTTGAGTAATTAATGAACTAAAAAGTTGCGATCGCGCTCTGTGATCCTCGACTTCTTTAACAAGTCGAGGGGCGGGGCATTCTGCACTATTTGCGAGGTAAGTCCTAAATTTTTAATTTAGCCAGGAGTAGGGGAGCGATCGCACTGACAGGTAAAACATATTGGGCGGCACCAAGGGCGATCGCCTCCTTGGGCATTCCGAAGACAATGCAGCTAGCTTCGTCTTGGGCGATTGTCAACCCCCCTTCTCTGGCGATAGCCAACATTCCGTCAGCACCATCTCTACCCATTCCTGTCAGCAAAACCCCCGCTGCTGCCCGACTATAAAAATTAGCTACCGACTTAAATGTCACCGTTACAGAAGGGCAGTGTCCCGCAGCATGAGCAGCTTCTGAATAAACAAATCTCCCTTGAGAGTCCAATTCTAAATGACGTTTTTCTGGCGGAAAATAAACAGTCCCTGCTTGTGGCAATTCCCCAAAAGAAGCTATCTTAACAGGCAGTTTCGATTCATTACCCAGCCAATCAACTAATCCTTGCAAAAAACCTTCACTGATGTGCTGGACACAAATTATAGGCACGGGAAAACTAGCCGGGAGTTTAGAAATAATCGCGTACAGTGCTTGCGGCCCGCCTGTCGAAGCCCCTATAGCCAATACTTTAATAGTTGGAAATTTAACATTTTCGTTGGAAAATTTGTAATTAGGAACAGGTGCTTGGTTGATTTTTACAATTTGATTATTATCTTGTGTTGGCATCTTTTTTTGATGCCGTGTAAATACTTTAACTCCTGACAGGATTTTAACTTTAGCTATTAATTGATTTGCTAGGCGAGCGTAATCAGATACCAACCCGCCAATCGGTTTCGGAAAAACATCCAATGCACCAGCATTTAACACTTGAAATACATTGTGAGTATCATTCGCTTGCACTGAAGCACTAATTACTAAAATTGGTAGCGGATATTTCTTCATTACTTCTTCCGTAAATTCTAACCCGTTCATTGGTACCATGTTCAAATCTGTACAGATTACTTGGGGCTGAAGTTTGGGGATTAATTCTAGTCCTTCTAATCCGTTGCAAGCGGTTCCTACAACTTGGATGTCTGGCGAGGACTCAAAAATTCGTTTGAGGACGAGCGTAACGACTGGAGAATCTTCAACTAACAATAGTTTAATGGGCGATAACATCAGTTTGCTGGGAAATGGGGAATGGGGAACGGGAAATGGGGAATGGGGAATGGGGAATAGGGCACTTGTACTGCCCTTCGACTTACTTTCCTTCGGCGAAGCTTAGCGGGCAAACCGCGCAGGGCGAGTGGCTAAGCTCAGCACGAGTCGCTCAGTAACCGCGTAGTCCAAGTATTGGGCATTGGGCATCGATGCACTGGTAATGGTGCACTGGGCACTGGATATTTGGCCTTGCTAATTGGTAGTAAATAACAAATGCCTCGTAACCAAGGAGTAATGACTAATGACTAAACTAACCTTTTTAGTGTCTCTACCAACACATCTTGATTAAAAGTACCTTTAGGAATATAAGCATTTGCCCCCGCATCAGCACCTCTTTTTTTATCTTCATCCGATGCCAAAGATGTCACTAAAATTATCGGCAACTCACTGTATTCTTTTTGCTCCCGAATCTTAATAGTCAGGGCCAAACCGTCTAAATTTGGCATTTGTATGTCAGAAATCACAGCATCAAAATCGCGAGTTTTTAATTTATGGAAAGCATCCAATCCGTCTACCGCAGTCACAACTTCGTAACCCGCACCTTCCAGGATGCGTTTTTCTTGAGTGCGCGTGGCGATCGAGTCTTCTGCTAATAGTATAACTTGTTTTCTGCTGGCTGTCTCAAGTTGCGATCGCGCACCAGAAACCCCACGGGACGAAACTTGCTGGCGTACAGATTTTATCAAATCGTGGGGATTGAGTACCATACAAACTTCCCCAGTACCGAGAATTGTGGCACCCGAAACATTTCGCACCCGTTTCAGCAATAGACTTTGAGGTTTCATAACCACATCCTGTTCGTCTATCAAAGCATCTACAAATAATCCCAATCTTTCCTCCCCAACTTTCACAACAATACAAGGCATTTTTGAAGAACTTGAATTTCGGAAGTAGTTTTGATTTTTTGTCGAAATTTCGCTGCCGGTTTCCTGTCTCAGATACCGATTTTTTTGCCAGCCTTTTCTATTGTTTAATGCTAGCAAATCTGTCAGATGAGCAACTGACAGAGGCTGACCCTTTGAAAGTATAGTTTCCTTACCTTCTATAGCAAATATCTCAGACTGAGACACCAGTTGTGCCGTGTCTACAAACTCGACTGGCAGACCATAAGGAATGTCTTCAACTGTGACAATTAATACATTTGCTGTAGCTAAAGACGTGCTGATTTGCAGCCTCAAAGTGCATCCTTGTCCCGGTAAAGACTCTACTTGAATACTACCTTTTAGCGCTTCAACATTAGTGCGAACTACATCTAAACCCACCCCGCGCCCCGAGACTTCGGTAACAAATTTTTTGGTCGAAAAACCCGGAGTAAAAATTAAAGATTGTACTTGAGTATCGGTCATTTCTGCCAGTTGTTCAAGCGTACAAACATTACGTTTTACAGCCGTTTGTTTAATGCTCTCTAGATTTAGTCCCCGGCCATCATCAGAAACTTCAATAATAATATTGCTAGCAATATTATAGCCTTTAATTCGGAGAGTAGCCACCGGAGGTTTACCTAGTTTTTTCCGCTCCTCAACAGTTTCAATCCCGTGGTCGATCGCATTTCTAATCATGTGCATTAAAGGGTCTTTCATTTCTTCTAAAATGCGTTTGTCTGCTGTAGTTTCGCCTCCTTCAATCACTAATGCAACTTCTTTACCTTCCCGTTTTGCTAAATCTCGAACAGTTCGAGGAAATAAATTAAAAATAGTAGACAAAGGCAGAAGTCTCAGAGTGCGAATTCCTGATTCTAATGCCTCAGTGATTAATTCGAGTCTAGCAGTATCTTCATAAACTCGATTTCTCAAGCGGTTGACTAAAGTTCCGAGACGTTCTAAACGTTCTTCTGTACGTTGATAGTAATCCTGCAATTGGCTAAATTTACCGCTGGCTTTAATACCGTTTTCATCTATTTGCATCCGATCAACAGTCAAGCTCGTTACAAAATATTCTCGGCTCCACTCTTCCCACAAAGTTGTAATTTGTTCTATCTCTGCAACTCGGTGTCCTAACCGAGTTTTTGTGACAGTAAGTTCCCCTGCTTGAGTCATTAAATCGTCTAAATTTTGAGTAGCAACGCGAATGGTTTCAATGCGGTAAGATGAGGTAGATGATGCACTAACTGCCGACGGCGAAGCCGACTCAGGGGCGGGCCCGGAAGGTGCAGGCAAGTTTTGAGCTTGCAGTAGAAATTCTGGCTGGGATTGTAGGGGTAAAAAAGAGGAATTTTTCTCTAAGTTAAGGACTTCAGAAGTTTCAACATTTGTTTCTAGTTCTTTGGTAGAAGGCTCAGTAAATTGCGCTTCTACCAAGGGTTGTTCTGGTACTTGTGAAGATGAGGGATCTACTATTGAGGCAGCAGCCTGTGGCTGTGGCTGACTAGAAGCACCCATCATGCTAGCGAGGATGTAAAAAGTATTAACGCCGGAATCTTCGCCGGTAACGGCTTCGTTAACGAGTTTCCGCATGGCGTCTAAACCTTGCAAAAGTCGATCGCTAATATCCGAATTCAGTTGAGTTTCTCCCCGTTTTACAGATCCCAAAATATGCTCCATTTGATGAGCTAAAGATGCTACATTTTTTACTCCCAGCATCCCAGCATCACCTTTAAGAGAATGGGTTTCCCGCAACAATTGTTCTAACTTAGCTAAGTCGCTCGGATATTGTTCTAGGTACAGCAATCCGTCGTCGAGTTTCTGTAAGTGTTCTTGACTAGCGACTTTAAATACATCTCGAAGTTCTTGATCTTCAATCATCATATAGGTTATTAAGTAATAGCTGATTGGTTATGGCTTAAGGGTAATGATAATTCGTTAACTCCTCCGTTCATTACTAATGACTCATGACTACACTACTTCTTTAAGATTAAATGCAGCTTTTGTGAGTTGTTGAGTACCAATTTTAACTTGAGTAATGCCACTGACTGTTTGAGACGCGGATTCCTTCATAGAACTCATGGCATCACCTACTTGCTGAATTGCTATCGCCTGCTGTTTAACATTAAATGAAATTTGCTGGTTGCTAGCAAACACCAGATTGCAAGCTTCCCTCACACCCGTAAAAGCTTCTGCCGTATCTTGTGCTGTTTTTACCCCTTCTGCAACTGTTTTGCGACTATCTTCAGTTGCTTTTACCGTTGAGTCGATCGCGCCCTTAATTTCTGGAATAATACCATTAATCTTTTGTGCTGCTTGTTGGCTTTCATCTGCTAACTTACGAATTTCGCTTGCTACCACCGCAAAACCTTTACCGTACTCGCCGGCTCTGACTGCTTCAACAGCGGCGTTGAGAGCCAGCATATTAGTTTGGCTGGCTAAATCGCTAACCAAACTTGCGAGAGTCGATATATTGCCAATCTGACTCGTGCTGTCGTCGAGTCGATGATTTTGCTTAGAAATTGCCACCACAGCTTCTCTAAGATTCAGCATTTGATTGAGAGTTTGATCTACCTTTTTAGTACCTTCTTCGGCTAGATTTAAAGCTTGGCGAGCAGCAACGGCAACAGACTCAGCTTGCTCGGCTGTTTGCTGAGAAGATCGGCCCAAATTTTCTAGAGTTATAGTTGTTTGATTAACCGAGACAAATTGTCTATTTGCTATTTGCTCTTGTCGGTTCATATTAGATTCTATTTGCAGTGAAAATGACGATATTTGGTAAATCAACCCCCGAATGAGAGCAACAATTTTTTGCAAAAAAAACCATCCCAATCCCAGCACCACAGCCAGGGAAACAATAGCAATCAGGGCTGCTATTTTTTGAAGAGAATCGATGGAAGAAAATAGCAATTTTTTGGGTGAACTATCCACAATTACTAAAAAATTATTTGTATTTTGTTTGCTGGGGAAAACTGTATTATAGCTAATCACTAGCTCCCTATTATCAATATTTCCCTGACCACCTGAGAGTATTTTAGCAACAATGTCTGCAGAATAATCATTTTTGACATTTTCCTTAGTTTTAAGTTCCAATCCCCATGCTTTTTTAGGATTGGGATGAGCCAGATAATACCCATCTTGATTTAAGATAAAAGATTTGTCTGATAGTTCAGGATTGAAATTTTTAACCATATCGAGCAGAGTGCTACCCAGAGCATTCGTAATGAGAAAGCCTTGTCTTTCTCCTTTGGGATTAAAAATTGGAGTGGCATAGCGAATTGTTGGCTTATAAGGAATTTCTATTTTCCCCCTTTCCTTATTCAGATTTAAGGAAGACACATAGACTTCTCCTGATTTTAGCTTCATAGTTGCCGAGAAGTAATCTGTGTCTGCTTTATTTTGTAGTTGAGAATCTGGAATAACTTTGATATTTGTGCCGTCAGAATCTACGCGCACGATCTCTTTACCACTGTTATCTATATAACGCAATTGCATATAATATGGCTTGGCTTCCATCATGGATAAAAATGTGAGTTGCATTCGATAAACCCAATCTTTATAAGTTGAATTAGTTTGTTTGTCTAATCCATTTCCTTCTCTAGCTCTAATCATTCCCTGAACAGGGGGAGTTTTGCGGAGAAACAAAATATCGGCTCTCAGATTTTCCAATTTGTTACTCATTTGATTGGCGGTGGAATTAACACTGTCACTAAGGGTTATTAATGCTAAATTTTGCAGTGCTTCTGTTGAAGAAGAAATTCCATACCAACCAACAATAGATACGGGAATCAAGGTACTTAAAATTAGGAGTAGCAATAGTCGATGCTGCATTTTTTGGAAAAAATTGTTAATCATTAGTTACTGGGAATCGGTTACTGGTAACTTGTACGCTCGCATAGTCTAAGTATAGAGAACTGGAAAATTGTATGATCGGGTAGCCGAAGCATTGAAAATTGGGAAGTGTAATAAAGAAAAAATAACAACTTCCTAATAATAACTCACAACTCACTACACTGCTGATTTGATATTAGGTTTTTATTTGCATTTGCCCATAAACAAGTTATTACTCCCGTTAATATCGCTGGAATTGTAGCGAGGTCGATCGCCAAAGCAATTGTTTTAATTCTTAAGGATATATTTGACCTTTTTGGGGAACTACTCATAATTCATTGCTCTCCTACAAAACTGCTTTCAAATCTAAGGCTGCTTCATTCAATTTTTGAGTACCGACTTTAGTTTGACTGATACCGCAAGCGGTCTGGGCTGCGGCTTGATTGAGAGAGTTCATAGCTTGCACTACCTGTTCGATCGCGATCGATTGCTGTTTGGCATTCAGCGAAATTTGCTGAGAACTCAAAACCACATTGTTAATGGCATTGGCAACTCCTGCAAATGCCGCTGCGGTTTCTGAGGCAATATTCACGCCCGATTCCACTGTTTTAGTTCCTTCGTCTGTCACCATTACCGTTGAGTTGATCGCTTTTTGAATATCAGCAACTAATAGATTAATTTGCGCTCCTGACTTTTTACTGCGATCGGCAAGTTTGCGAATTTCTGACGCTACCACGCCAAACCCCTTGCCGTGTTCTCCTGCCCGCACTGCTTCAACAGCAGCATTGAGTGCTAACATATTAGTTTGATTAGCCAAATCGCTAACTACACTTGAGATATTACCAATGTGATCTGTTTGTTCGCTCAACTCTATAATTTGTCCTTGGATATCCTGAACTTTAGTTTTCAGAGTTGCCATTGCTTCTAAAGTTTGTTCTACAGCTTTTGTGCCACCTCCAGCTAAATTCAAAGCTTGCATTGCTTGAACCACGGCTGTTTCTATCTGCTGTGATGTCGCCCTGGAAGAGGCTCCCAATTCGTCCATTGTAGTAGTAGTTTGATTTACGGAAGCTGCTTGCTGACTTGCCATGCGTTCCTGTTCTTCCACGGTGGCTGCAATCTCAGTGGAAGAAGTGGCGATCGAGCTAATTGCCCGATCGATAGTTTGGGCAATTCCTGATGATATCAGCCAAGCTATAACCGCACCTAACACCAATAAAAACACGGAACCAAATACCAATGCCGATATCAAAAAAACTAAAGATTGCTTCGTTTTTTCTGTAGCTTGCTTAATCGCTTTTACTTCTACTTCGCGAAATTGCTTATTTACTTCCACAAATTCATCCACAAATTGTGTATGTTTTCCGGTGTTAAAGAGAGCCAATGCTGCAGTTCTATTATTTTTTTGTAATAAAGCAACTATTTCGTTAGAACCGTCATAATATTCGTTGCAGAGTTTTAGCATCTTCTCTAAACGCATTCTCTGTTCAGGATTTTCCATCTTCAACTCCGCACTATTCCCCGAATCACGAGCTAATTCTCCACCCGTCTTAAAATCATTTAAAAACTGCGGATTTTTATTAATTAAATACCCGCGCATTCCCCGTACCATTTGTTCAGCACCTGCGGACATATCATTTGTGTCTCTGATCACATTTTCTATCCTTTCTACTTCTGCAAAATTATTCAACACTTGATTAGTAGTTGTATAAACTAGCACCGGAAAACCCAAGTATATAGTTGCGGGCGCTACATATGCCAGCAGCATTCTATTTCTAATATTTAATTTTATTAACTTAGAAAACATATTTTTCTCCTTAATTTAAGCACGTGAATATACGAATTAGATTGCTTAGTTAAATCTCGCTTGAAAAGCGGATTTGGTATAACTCAATACGCTTGGGTTAAAACTATTTATTCCTCAGAGATCCCCGTCGCATCCCCGCCCATCGTTGCGAGGACTTTGAGTAAGTTCTTGTCCCCCCATTGAGAAGGGGGGCTAGGGAGATCGAGCTTAACTGAACCGTATTGTGGTATAACTAACTTCTTTAGTCCTGGACGCATTTCAAGATAATTCTCTCATGCTAAGTCCCGCTCGTTACCAGTCTTGATCTCTGCGTTGGATCGGGATTGCGAAGGAAATGAAGTATCAAGCCAGATGGTTCACTGCACTCATGACAGATATACTTTGCGTAAGTCCTGTTCTGGATTCAAACCTCTTCATCAACAACTACTCCTCCTTTTGTCAGCAGTTTTTGCAAGTTGAGAATAGCCATCATTTTTTCCCCGTAAATAGCTGTCCCCCGTAGATATTCGCGGTTGGCAGAATGCAGTGCTGCCGGAACAGCCGCAATTTCCGACACATTTAAGTATATAATATCTAATATTTCGTCAACAACTATACCAGCGACAAAATCGGCCACTTCAACAACGATCGCCTTAGAGAGATAATTTGCAGTCTCCGACATATTTAAAGACATATTTAAAACACTGCGAATATCAATTAGCGTCACAATTTCTCCCCGTAAATTTATATTTCCCACTATGCGATCGGGAGTGCAAGGAACCGGAGTTACTTGGTTGATATCAGTAAATTCGCGGACTAGATCTAAATGAATACCAAAGTATTCGCTATTCAAAACAAAAACCGCCAGGGACATATTAATTGCAGCATCATTTTCCCCCTCGCCTCGCAGCCTCAAATGATTAGCGCGCGATTTAAAAATTGCTTTTTCTTCCGGGGTAGCCTGCGGGCCAAAAACGTGACGCTTGCTCAAATTTTTAGGATTTTTACCTAACAATTTTGAACTTATTTGCCCGTGTAAATTTTCCGTCTCTGCCTCACCTGCTGCTGCTTCACTACCTTCATTGCTTGGAGAAACAGGACAGCTTTCCTCTGACTTTTCGGGAGAATATCTAATTAAGTGATCGAGATTTAGCAGCATGATAATATTGGCTTCGCTGCGGGCAAGTCCAGCTACAAAATAATGAGAAGCTTCTGAATTCTCTCGTCCGTAAGATAGCTGCGGAGTGATGGCCTCTTCTGAGAGTTCCTTAACTTCGCGAACTTGATTGACAATTATACCAACTTTCGATTCTTGCCACTCTATGACGATCGTACTATCTGTCACAGAATACTCCTGCCAAACGTATCCGAAACGCAGATTCAGATCCATCACGGGCAGAATTTCGCCCCGAAGGTCGATCGCCCCAACAATATCTTGAGGTGCTTCTGCAATTGCTGTCAACTCCGGCAGAAAGAAAATTTCCCGAACGTAGCAGGCTTCTATACCGCAGAGAAAACCGTTCTGTTCAAAGATAAGATACGGTTTAGTTTCCATATTTTAGTGTACAGTTTCTTTACTGTATAATTTTAACAATTTTTTTTTAACATTCATCAGCACTTGACTAGCTGTCATTTTCCCCTGTGAATCTATGGGAGTGTTTGGCGGTAGTGCTTTCAGGATTTCACAAGATGAATTGTACATTTTAATAGCTCTTTTTACTTGACCTTCTTTATTGTATATATTCCCTAGTTCTATATAAGCTGAAACAAAAGAGGGACACATATAAATAGTCCTTTTTAATAAATTTTTTGCTGTTTCCAATTGCCCCTGTTCTTCAGCAATTTGAGCTTGTAAATAATCAGTATATACTGAGCCAGGCTCTACTTTTCTAGCTCTATTACAGTATTCTATGGCCTGAGAATAATTGCCGGCATTTGCCTGAACTTGAGCGATTAAAAAATAAGCATCAAAATTAGGTCCCTGCAAGTCTATTGCCTCTTGTGCCTTGTTGATTGCCTCAGCATACTCTTGATTTTTAAATAATTTTTTAGCCTCTAAAATTAGCATTTGAGGCGTTTGATTTTGAGTATTTTCTGCTAGTATTTTTTCTGTAACTGACACGGCTTTGTTCGGCAAGCCATCCTCGATATAGCGAGAGGGCAGCATATTCCCCAGCAGATTACTTATTTTTAATAGGGAAGGCATCTCTATCTCTGGAAAATTGCTGTTAGTAGTAAAACTAGGTGGCATAGTTTCCCCTGTTAGCAACTCACCACTATCATCGCCCATAGTATCTGCTTTCGGGAATTCCCGAAATGCCGAGTTGGCTTCCCCTACCGTCGCAACCCTAGACTCTATTTGACAGCCTTCCTCCGGTACAGCATCCCGACGCTGATACACCACCGACTCCGGGAAAATCTTGGGTTCAAACTCGTTCATAATTTGACCGTAAACTTCAGCGTGACCGGTCATTAAATATCCTCCAGGTCTCAGGGTCTTGGAAAATTTTTTCAGTACCAGTGAAATATACTTATGTTCAAAATACACAAAAACGTTTCTACACAAAATTAAGTCTATGTTATAAAGATTTTGGTAAATATTAGGAAACTCATCTGTGATTAAATTTACACAACTAAAATTGACACTTTCGCGCAATTCTAGATTAATTTCCCAGTCATTTTGCCTCTGATGAAAATACTGCTTTTGTATCTGCGGTTCAACCAAGCGAAACGACCAATGATTGTAAACTCCCTGGGGGGCTTTTTTGATTACTTTTTCATTGATATCTGTACCTAAAATTAATATTTTCCATTGTTCCCAATCTGGAATCAATTGTTTTAAAACAATAGCTAAAGAATAAGGTTCTTCACCGGTGGAGCAGCCCGCACTCCAGATTCGCAATGTCGGCTGCATTCCCACGGTCTTGTGCAAGTTTCTTTTCTGCTCTATCAATTCAGGAAAAATTACTCTTTTTAACAGAGAAAACTGTCCTTTGTCTCGCATAAAATAACTTTCAGTTGTTGTTAATAGTAAGACTAATTTTGCCCATTCATTTGTACTTTCAAAAGTTTTTGCGGTTAAAAGTTGATAATATTTTTCGGGTTCTGCAATTTTTTTATCTTTCATCCGAGTCATGATTTTATGAGACAAACCAGCTCGATCTTGGGACCTAATTCGCACACCAATTTCAGTAGTAATTAAGTTAATAAATAGCTGAATTAGGGAATCATTCATGTCAATCCAGGTAGATTCATTTAATAATTTGGGAAGTGAGAACTTTTACTGAGCTGGTGCTGAGTTTGTGCTGAGCATAGCTGCTAGGCGGCGGCTCGTCAGTTCGCAAAGCCGAAGGGAAGTGCGTAGCTGAACTATTGGGAATGGGGGAACTTGTAAGCTCGTGTAGTCGAAGTATTGGGAATTGGTAATTGGGGAATTTGGAATTATAAATCGGGAATTTAGCCGATCGCCTGAACAAGAACAGTGTCACAGCACATCATATCAGAAACTTGCCAGCTACTTAAAGGAAAAAGGCAAAAGGTAAAAGACAGAACCCAGGAAAAAATTATCCCTTCTGCCTTCCACCTTCTGCCTTCAAAGGCACTAATCTCCCACTTTAAGCTGGATATATCCGCAGGCGGCGATTAGGTTCTTCCCCAAAACTGTGGGATTTCAGGTGATAGTGTTCCACAAGTTCGTGCTGCATTTTACGGACGTTAGGAGAACGGGGCAGGAGTTCCACCGGCTGTCCCTTGGGAATGACAATTTGCTCCACTGCTAAGCGCGTTTCTTCGAGAGCTTCGAGCTCATCAGAAGAACCGCTGCGGGCGAATAAGGCGAGGTCTGCCACTTCCGGGGTGCCTGGGTCATCCATGTCCAACAGGCGCCGCAAAGCTCTGGCTACGTGGGGAATAGTGGCGGCCTTAATTGTGTGCACGGGAACTTGGCGAGTTTTGGCCAAGTGCCTCAATTTCGACTGGTTCCGAACGTTCGATCGCAAAGCCACAACCACGTCAGCACTCTCAATATCCTTCGTCAGCAGCACCGGCAGGTTCAGCGTCGAAATCACCTGTTCGAGCTGGTGGCGAGGTATGCCGTAAGGATAAACGTGGAGGGGCAAATCTTCGCCGTTAGGGCCGACATTATGGGAATAGCGTCCAGCCGCCTTGGGTACCGGTTCGACGGACAGGGATTCTTCGAGCAGTTGCTCGAAATACCGAGTCTCAGAAACCGGCGCGCTTTTAGCAGCGAAGTTCTCGCTGGGAGCGGGCATCGGCACCATTTTGCCAGCACTCCGCCACCCAGAGATCGGTGTGACGGGCCGGATTGCCGATACCGCAGCCGTGCTGCTGGAAGCTGCCATCCCCGGAAACCGGGCGGGGGGAGCGGCTGACTCGCGCTCGATAATTATTTCTCCAGTCTCGCTGACGCTTCTGATTTGCTGGTGCGGTTCGCGTCCCCGCAGCAAAGTGTCGATCGCATCTGCAACTCGCTCGTGGATTACCCAGCGCTCGCGTTCGAGCATTTCGATGGCAATTTCAAAAGTTGGCGGTGCTTTGCGCTCCAAAACCGTCTTTTGAGAACCGCGCCGTCTTGCTTCGTCATCTCCCAGCGTCACCGCTTGGATGCCCCCAATTAAATCTGCCAGAGTCGGGTTTTTCATCAAGTTTTCGATCCGGTTCCCGTGGGCGGTACCGACCAACTGCACGCCCCTTTCGGCGATCGTCCGAGCCGCCAAAGCTTCGAGCTCCGTGCCGATTTCGTCAATCACGATCACTTCCGGCATATGGTTTTCCACTGCTTCGATCATGACTTGGTGCTGGAGTTCGGGGCGGGAAACTTGCATTCTGCGAGCTCTGCCGATCGCTGGGTGGGGAATATCTCCATCTCCGGCAATTTCGTTGGAGGTGTCGATGATTACCACCCGTTTTTCCAAGTCATCGGCGAGCACGCGGGCAATTTCCCGCAGGGCCGTGGTTTTGCCAACTCCAGGGCGGCCGAGCATCAAAATTGACTGACCGGTTTCCACTAAATCGCGGATAATCCCGATCGTCCCGAACACAGCGCGGCCCACCCTCAAAGTCAAGCCGATAATCTCGCCGCTGCGGTTGCGAAGGGCGCTAATTCGGTGCAGGGTTTGCTCGATACCGGCTCGATTGTCGCCGCCGAAGTGGCCGACTCGCTCGATGCAATAGTTGAGGTCTGCCTTGGAAACCGGTGTTTGGGAAAGAGGTTCAGCCAATGATGGAAAACGAGCTTCAGGTTGGCGGCCCAAATCCATGACAATCTCAATGAGATTGTTGCGCTGCGGGTGCTGCTCTAAGGGCTGCCGGATCTCATCTGGCACGATGTCTAATAATCTGTTGAGGTCGTCTGTAATCTGCATTCGCCTCGATGTGTTCGGTGACGTTTTCAACTTTTTAGTCAGTTGTCAGTTAACAGTTGTCAGTTGCCAGTTGCCAGTTGTTATGTGTCAGTTGCCAGTTGTTGTTGAAATTAACTACTAACTACTAACCACTAACTAATGACTAATGGCTACTGACTAATGACTACTGACTAAAATTCTTTGAGCGGGGAAACTAGAGAACGAGCTAAACTCACGGCCTGTGAGAGAAGTTCTGGGACGGCTTCGAGCTGAGGTAGCCGAGATGTTTGAACTCCGGCTCCTGGCCGCGTGACTGCCACCGGAACGGCATAGGCTCGATCGGTCTGCATTCTTTCTAACTGTTCTAAAATTGGCGATAGCAAAACCCTGGCATAGCTGCCGTAAGCTACACCTGCAATATATTGGACAGGGGGAACTGACAAATTTGTCCCGGCATCCTTCATCAGTCCCTCGGCTCTCAACTTGCTGACAGTGTGAGCATTAGTGCCGCCTGCAAGTTGCACGTATCCCGGCAACTGGGCAGCCAAAACTTTTTGACCGAGTTTGACCGCGGCTCTAGTAGTTCCTGTTCCGATATCTCCGCTCATTGGCCTACCGTCCGTTTGCCAAATTAGGGGACAAGGAAGGGGGGAAATTATTTGATACAGTGTCCGCAAATAATCAATCAAACCGTCTCCATCGGGGCAACTAATTGCTATTACCTTGAGTTGAGCGACCCAGGGAGCTATGCTCGACCAAAGTCGCGCAAAATCTGCCTCTCTGCCTACTTGCGTGTGGATTTCTAGGGCGTCCGCACCGGATTGCAAGATTAAAGGTGCGATCGCGGCGGGAGCAGACACGTAAGAACGAGTATAAATCAGTTGGCTCGGACAAATCGGCAGACAGCGACCGCAGCCATAGCATTGCTGGTCTATCACCCCGGAAAAACCACTGCCAGCACTCTGAAAAACTATTGCTTCGGCTGGACATATTTTTTCGCACGGCCGCCAGCAGTCCGCCGGACAATCGGCTGGGTTGAATTCGGCTTTGCGAAAATGCGGGTCTTCCCCATCGTTTAAACTCACCATCAGCAACGGCAACCCTTTGCCGCCAAACCTGCGGTTTTGAGTTCTTGCCTGTAAGTCGCTGGCCACTTGTAGGGCTTCTTTCGCTGCGGCGACGGCGGCGGGATCTGCCGCGACATCGATACAGTCAGCGCCTGCTAAGGTGTAAGCCAAGGTGAGATTCCGTACAGCAGGCAGGTGTTGAAAGCTCGCCCCACAGATCAGCTTGAACCAATGGCCATCTTTTAATGAGTTTAGGGGATGATAATGTTCTGTCACCCTTATATGCTAATCCTTTGAGCTGAAAATTACTATGTGGAAATTTCTACTTAATTTGAAAATTTAGGCGGTTACAAGCTGGAAACGCTACTGATAGCAGTAGCTCTGGTGCTGTTGGCCCTATATGTAGAGTTCTGAGGTAAGTATTTTTGAGAAATCTAATTTTTTTGATAGTGCCTAACGATGAGGCGATTTTCCACTTTGGCGATCGGCTGTAATTACGCACAGACTCTCTACTATATCATACTAGGGTCGATTTGGCAAAAAAGTAGGCGAGAGATTTTTTTGGAAGTGGTCGTGCAGTGGCAGTTGCCATAAAGTTCGATCGAGCATTGAAACCCAGCGACGAAACGCAGATGAACATTCTACTCCCTAACTTGAAGCTACATTCATCTGCGTTAATCTGCGATTCAACGAGCTCTACTACTTGCTCAGCCGCTTATAAACCGTAGCCAAAGCATGGCTATCCCCCACATTTCCCGGAAACAAAACCACGGGTAAATTGGGAAACAGAGGATGATCTGCATCGGTTTTCACCACCGAACAACCTGCGATTATTTGACCGATTTGCCTGACACTTTTTAGCGACAAACCTGTACTCAAAACATCATTAGAAGTAATGCCACCCTTGCTAATCAAAAACCCGATATCCGCAGGCAGTCCCCGCACGATATCCATCAGTAAAGCAGAAACCGCCTCTCCAAATTTTAACCTAATTTCTGCATTGTCAAATTCGAGTTCCTTGCGGCTGGTATAAATTACAGGCGTTTTGCCATCGGCATGAGAATTACGGACTTTTCCGAGAATTTCATCGAGCATTTGGGTGCGATACTCTGGTGAATCTTCTAACAAGTGAGATACATCTATTTCAATGCTAACTATATTGGGTTCTTTTAACAAGCGTTCCAATTGTTCAGTAGTTTTCTTAACGTGGGAACCAACTATTACTGCACCCGGTTTGCCGTCCCTCACGTATTTTGCCATTTCGTCGGCTGCTACTGGCTGCGGGCCGAGGTCAGCTAAGGATGTTAAAATACTCGCCCCGCTGCGGAATAAAAACTTTTTGCCTTGACTGGCAGCAGCGAGAATGTGTTTGGCAAATGTGTCTAAATCGCCTTGGCTTTCGCCGTCAACAACTGCACATTGGTTGTCTTTCATCTCCATCAGTCGATCTAAACTTCCGTAGCGGATGTCTGCAAGTAAAATGCGATCGACTGCATCAGCTTTGATGCGACCTTTGGTTTTTTCTTCTACGTACTCGGGCAAGTAACTGTGACTGTAGCCGAAGACTGAATCTTTGGCAAATTCGGTTTGGTGAACAGGCGTTGCGACGCTGTTAACCATTAGGTAATGCACGCTGTGGCGGGTAATTCTGCCTCCTTCAAAAAAGGCGGGAATTAGAAAATGGGCGTCGAAGGGGCCAAGTTCTTCGGCGATCGCGTCGGTTTCGATGGGATAGTGGCCGCGCAGGGTAGAATCGGAACGGCTAACTATTAGGAAGTCTTCGATTTTTTCGCTGGCGATCGCCCTTTTTAGATTTTGGCACACTTCGCGGGTGACGGAGGCTGCTTTTTCGGGAGTTAGCGATCGAGTATTTGTCAGTATGAAGAAAATCGGGCACTTGTCCCGCAGCCCCAAACGCAGGGTGTCTTCGTCCCAACGTGTCAGCAGTAAGCAACTGTGCACGGTTTGAGAACCTGTCGGATCGTCGTCGAGAACTATAATCTTGGGTTTGGCAGAAGACATACTGACCTGGTTGTTAACGTCACCTTTCCAAGATATCCTTACCTGTTACGTAACAGGAAAAAATTTACAATAGTTATGATATTTTTTTCACAATTCTCATAACTTATAATTTGGAGAATGTGTTTGAGTTCGCTCGGTTCAGTAAGCTGCCTATTGCTACTGGGTAAGAGGCGCACGCAGCCGTGCACACTACTAACTTTTGCCATTTTTAAAATTAGCAGCGTTTCGATCTTGCAACTTTTTCATTTCTGCTTGAACTCCCACGGCTACCTGCAAAGCTTCGTTCAGCAATCGCCCTTGTTCGGTGGCTCGATCGCTAATTTGGAGGGCATTCAAATTTTTTAAGTTATTGGCAAATAATTCTGAGTTAGTAGCGACAAATTTTTTGTTTTCCCTAAGAATTCTTTCAGTTTTCAAAGCTCGAACTAAATCGTCTCTGATTAGTTGCAAAGCTTGAATAACTTTGGCTCGATCGCCTATTTTGACTGCCACATTGCCGGCATCTTCTATCCTATCGTTAATTTCGATCGCTTTGATTATACCATTATAGCGATCGACATCATCAAAAAGATTGATTAAATGTTGGTTTTGGCGGCTGCACTGAATTTTCCACGCATCCTCAAAGATTAAACCGAGGATCGCAGCGAAGTGAAGGGCGAACCACCACAAATAAGCTCTAGGAAATATCGCAACCAGCAGCCAACAACTGATGAGAACCAAAACAATTAAACCGACAGTTTTCAAAGCTTCGCGGGCAAACTTAGTCGCTGTCGGCGGCCGGTATACGCGATCGGGCCCGGCGCCGGTGAGGTGCTTGAGCTCACCGAGAGTAATTTCTAATCCCTGAATGTCAGCTCGCATAAATCTTTACAAATATATGTTAATTATAAAGTTTTGTAGTAGAACAAGGGGCTCGTCTACAATAAACCTAACACTTTTTCAAACCAAAACTGCACTATGTCTGCACGTCCTATATACCTCGACAACCACGCCACAACCCCGGTAGATCCACGGGTACTTGAGGCGATGCTGCCGTATTTCACCGAACAATTCGGCAACGCAGCCAGTATCAACCACGTCTACGGCTGGGAAGCAGAAGCAGCGGTAAAACAGTCACGACAAATCATAGCAGAAGCGATCAATGCTTCTCCAGAAGAAATTGTTTTTACCAGCGGCGCAAGCGAAGCAAATAACTTAGCGATCAAAGGCATCGCCGAAGCTTATTTCAGTAAAGGAAAGCACATTATCACAGTAAAAACCGAACACAATGCAATTCTCGACCCCTGTACCTATTTGCAAAAATTGGGGTTTGACATTACTGTTTTACCGGTGAAAAGCGACGGGCTGATTGATATAGGCGATTTGATCAAAGCGATTCGGGCAGAGACAATTTTAGTTTCAGTGATGACGGCTAACAACGAGATTGGCGTCATCCAGCCGATCGCAGAAATTGCTGCAATTTGTCGCGGAAATGACATTCTTTTTCACACAGATGCGGCACAGGCGATCGGCAAAATTCCCCTCGACGTAGAGGAGATGAATATTGATCTAATGTCCTTGACAGCCCACAAAATCTACGGGCCAAAAGGGATCGGTGCTCTCTACGTGCGCCGCAACAAACCGAGAGTGCAACTAGCGCCACAAATGCACGGAGGAGGGCACGAACGGGGAATGCGATCGGGAACTCTCTACCCACCGCAAATAGTTGGGTTTGCCAAAGCAGTAGAATTGGCAATTGCAGAAATGCCGTCGGAAACAGAACGAGTGGTTAATTTGCGGCAGCGTTTGTGGGAAAAATTGAGTGAATTGGGCGATGTTTTTCTCAACGGTCACGCTACGAAGAGATTGCCGGGGAATCTCAATATTAGTGTAGCCGGGGTTGACGGTCAAGCGTTGATGTTGGGTTTGCAACCGGCGGCGGCAGTTTCTTCGGGATCTGCTTGCACTTCCGCAAAAATATCTCCCTCTCATGTTTTAGCAGCGATCGGGCGATCGGACAAATTAGCTTATGCTTCAATTCGGTTTGGTATTGGCCGCTTCAATACCGAAGCCGAAATAGATGCAGTCGCCGAACACGCGATCGCAACTATTACATCTCTCCGACAAGCTCAAAAAGTTAATCAATTTTAGATTTGAAATTTGAGATTTTAGATGAGAGAATTGAAGATTAGGAAGTAGTTTTGAGTTTTGAGTTTTAAATTATTTAACTTACAACTCAAAACTTTTCCTCTTTTTATCACCGAGTATAATTTGGATCAACCCCTTCCTTATTTAGAACCAAACACCTCGCGCACCCGATAAATCGGTTTTCCCTGCGACTCGTGATAAGTCCGCATCATCACTTCCGCCAGCAAACCAAAACAAAATAACTGCACGCCAGTTAACAGTAAAACCACAGCCAAAATCAGCAGAGGACGATTGCCAATACTTTGACCAAAAGCAAATTTCAGGAAAGTCAAATAAATCCCTAAAACCGTTCCCAACGTCATAGAACTCAGTCCCAAAAGTCCAAAGACGTGCATCGGTCGAGTCAGGAACTTTTTCATAAAAGAAATAGTTAACAAATCCATCAACACGCGAAAAGTCCGCCAAATTCCATACTTACTTTGACCGAAACGGCGGGCGTGGTGTCGCACCGGCAGTTCTGCAATTCTCGCCCCTTCAATAAACGCCAACGCTGGCAAAAAGCGGTGCAATTCCCCGTACAGATTCAAGTCTGCTACCAACTCGGATTTATAAGCTTTCAAAGAACAGCCGTAGTCGTGCAAAGTTACGCCTGTAACGCGACCAATTAACCAGTTCGCAATTTTAGAAGGAATCAATCGGCTAATAGTATTGTCTTGCCTATTTTTCCGCCAGCCGCTAACTAAATCGTAGCCTTCATCTAACTTTGCCAACAATAGCGGAATATCAGCCGGGTCATTTTGCAAATCGCCGTCTAGGGTAACAATAGCACGACCGCGAGCGCGATCGAAACCTGCGGACATGGCAGCAGTTTGCCCGTAATTGCGGCGCAAAATTACAGCACAAAGGTCATCGCGAGTGCTGGCTAACTGCTGGAGAAGTTCACCAGAACCGTCCTTAGAACCGTCATCTACACAAATAATTTGATAGCTGAGTCCAGATGGTTGGATAGAAGAGGCGATCGCCTCAATCAAATGAGGCAAACTTTCCACCTCATTATACACTGGCACCACCACCGAAATGTCGAGAACAACCTCAGCGCCAGCCTGCTGTGCAGCCAATTTTTCCAAAAACAATGCAGCGTCCATTTCTTTGTTAGATAACATCAGTAATCATTAGTCATTAGTCATTAGTCATTAGTCATTAGTTAACCGTCAACCGTCAACCGTCAACCGTCAACCGTCAACCGTTAACAACTAACTAGGCTGATAACTTGCCACAACTTTACCATATCCCCGCAGTTGCTGGTAATAAGCTTGACTGACTCGATCGCCATCCTCCGACAAAACATCGATACCGATACCGTTGCGACCTTGTGCTTTTCCAGAACTGTGAATGTAGCGATTATCTCCGAGATATAATCCTACATGAGTTGCTTTTTCGGGCGAACCAAAAAATACTAAATCCCCCGGTTCTAAAGCAGTGATACTAATAGGTTTAGTAAAAAATTCCTGCTGATAAGCATCCCTCGGCAACCAGATGCCCGCAGCAACAAAAGCAGCTTGCATCAAGCCAGAACAATCATAATTTGGCCCGACTGTACCCCCCCAAAGATAATAATTGGATTGGTTCATAGCCTCGCGAGCGAAAGTAATTACAATTGGTAATTTTTCCTTGATTTGGGTCTCAGAAACCACCAGAGGATGATACACTGTTTCTGCCACATCGAGCAACTCAACATCTCGAATATCCAGCCATCCCGGATAATCATCTTCGCACAGTCGCACCATCACAGCCGTTGTATCCAAGTTTACATCGCTCTGTATTAGGGGGAGTTCAACGACGCGCAAATGTCGCCCCAGCGCTGCTTGAGTTGCCAATCGATCGCACTTTGGGGAATCGTAAATATTTATGTGCGATCGGGCGCGGTACTCCACAACATCCGATAATTGATAATTGGCCATTGCTAATTGCTCATTGTGTGCTGTTAATTGTTCGCATTTATTGTTCGCATTTAACGAGAGATTGCCATTAGCTGCTAGCCGTTAACCGTTAAGCGTCAGCCATTAACCATGACATTTTTTCACAAAGACGAACAATTAGAAAACCTCGGCAGTAGCATTATAGACTCCGCATTGTCAGAATTTACAGGATTAAGTGGCGATCGTATAGCCATGACCTGGATAGTCTACGATCCCCCGGTGCGAGTCAATACAGGCGGCGCCCTGAGTGCAGAAGAATTTTGGAAATATCAACCGCGAGGTTTTAGCGCTAGAGCTTCCGAACGAATTTATCCAGCCAGCATCGTCAAATTATTCTACCTCGTTGCCATCTGGGAATGGGCGCAAAAAGGCATGATTCAAACATCGCCAGAATTAGAACGCGCCGTCCGAGATATGATAGTTGATTCCAGCAACGACGCCACCAGTTTAGTAGTAGACGCCCTCACCGGCACCACCAGCGGCCCAGAATTATCACCCGCCCCCTTTGAAACTTGGAAACAGCAGCGAAACATCGTCAACCGTTACTTTCAATCATTGGATTGGCCAGAATTAGAAAATATTAACGTCAATCAGAAAACCTGGTGTGACGGCCCCTACGGTCGCGAGCGAGCAGTTTTGGGAGAATTAATGGAAAATAGAAATATGCTGACTACAAATGCAGCGGCGCGTTTGCTGCACAGTATAATAGGCGGCGTAGCTGTTTCTGCCCAAGCATCGCAAGAAATGATGGGTTTAATGAAACGCAGTTTAGACCCAGCAGAATTAGAGGCAGATCCCGAAAATCAAGTTACAGGTTTTTTAGGCGGCGGATTGCCAGAATCAGCAAAATTGTGGTCAAAAGCGGGACTGACAAGTCAAGTGCGTCACGATGCTGCTTATATTGAAATATCCGGTTTGCGGCCGTATTTGTTGGTTGTATTTACCGAGGGGAAAGAGAATAGCAAGAATGAAGAGATTTTGCCATTTATATCGCGGCAATTTGTCGAGGCGATGAAAGGACTTAATTAGATTTAGTAGTTGATTATTGCGGCTAGACTAGACTTGAATTGCAAAAACAATTGGGACGGGCTAGAAGCCCATCCCACATGGAAATTTTGTGGGATGGGCTTCTAGCCCGTCCAAAAATTTGATTAAAAGGAATTTTTTCCTAGAAGCTCTAAAACGGAGAGGGAGGGATTTGAACCCTCGAAGGATGTTAACACCCTTAACAGATTAGCAATCTGCCGCTTTCGACCACTCAGCCACCTCTCCAAGATGACAGTAACTAACTATAGCACACACATCTTATTCTTGCCAACCCCTAATTGAAAAATTCCTCAATCCCTTACTCTGTAAAGTTTTCGCGACCTCAACCTCCAGCCTCTTCCCCAAAGCCCCTAGCCTTCAAGTGCTTTTCCCAACTAAAATTGGAACTCAAAAAGAACCTCTTAGTATACAAATACCCCAAGCGGTACAGGTGAGCCTTGCGATCGCCATCGAGATTAAAGTCCGTCGTCGTCACCCCAGCATCAGTCACATCAATATTAATTACCCTGCCCTTATCCATTTCTCGCTGGTGATAGCGGTCTCTTGCTTTCATCATGGTTCGGAACATCGCCGCCAGCATCGACAGCGGAGTATCAATCTTAGCTTTAGTCTCAATTCCGGTATCGACCAATCGAAACCCAAAGGTAAACCAGCGCGGCATAGCAGGAGTCGCACCCACGGATTGTTTGTCATAAATCCACAGGGGGAAATTGCTCAAAATTCCGCCATCTACAATTAAGTCATCGCCGAGTTTTCCCGGTTCAAAAAAGAGGGGAATACTCATCGACAACCGAACGGCTTCAGCAACGCTAAAATCTTCAGCGCTTTTGAGTCGCAACTGCTCATACAAAGGATCGGAATCCGTCGATTCGCGTCGGTGTAAGTCGTCGGGTAGCACCAACATTTCACCGCGAGAGAGGTTGGATACTACTACTTTTAATTCCCGGTCTTTTACGATTTGTTTGACATCGGCAAAAGTGTGCAAGTTACCTCGACCGAGCATTGCTTCCAGCCACTGCCGAAACGGCTGCGCCGAATATTCTCCCATCTGACGGCTAACTGTTAGGAAAAGCAGCGTCCAAGCAGGAGATTGCAAGTCGTCGGCGGGGTCGCCGTTTAAAATTAGAGGACTGTTTTTTTGAGTTAAAAATATGCTGTAATCGAGCTGTCCTAAAATTTCCTCTAAGTCATCAATTGACAAGTCGGTTGCCAATACTGCGGCAGTAATTGCACCGGCAGAAGTGCCGGCCAATTTTCGCCACCGGATGCCCAAATCGCTACAGCACCTCAGTGCTCCTAAAAACGCAACTCCGCGCACGCCGCCGCCTTCAAAAACCCCGTCGGCATAGATTTGACCGTTTTCGTCGGGAGGCGGAAATTTGCTGAGAATTGTTTGTTTCTCCGTTGGGGTGATCCTGACACCGGGTTCTTGCAAAATTTGCTGCGGATACCACTTGCTCATGGGAAATACCTCGGATAAATTTGGGGTTTTAGATTGGAGATTTATATCTATTGTTCTTGATTTTTGTCGGCATCCATTGCCTCTTTGACGTATTGTTGAACTTGCGATCGCACTTGTTCGTAGGCCACCGACGCGCACCAAGGCCGGAGAGATAAAATAGTTGTATCTGGAGTAATCTCAGCTACCAAACAAGTCGGGGGCGGATTCTCCAACACCAGCGGGTGAGAGTGGGCAATTTCTAATAACTCAGCTACTGTCGGACGAATTGGCCGATCGCCAATATCAATCTTCAAGTCTACTCGCCTCGTTCCCATTGCCGTTGTATTTTTCAGTGTACCGTTAAACAACTGATTGTTCGGGACAATAATTTTTATGCGATCGTCTGTTACCACAGTTGTTGAAAAAATCCCGATGCTGTCCACCACTCCTTTAACATCGCCAGCTTCAATCCCATCCCCGACTTCAAAGGGCCGCAAACTAATCAACATTACCCCAGCAGCAAAGTGCGACAAAGTATTTTGCCACGCCAAACCAATCGCCAAACCCGCTGCACCAACCACCGCAACCACGCTGGTAGTTTGAATTCCCAACTGACTCAAAGCGGCGACTACTCCCACTACCAAAATCGTAATTTCAGCAGCTTGAACTAAGAATTTCCGCAGCGTGGCTTCGGTGCGACTCAGTGCACGGCGAGTCACGCGCCCCGCAAAGTTGATCGCAAATCGCGTAATTAACAAAATGCCGATCGCCCACAGCACTTGAGGTACAATTTTAAACCCCAATTCTACGAATTTTTTCGAGAATTCTTGGGCTACTGCCAAGGCTTGTGTTCTTTCTGCATTTAGCTGAGAATAGAAGGTTTGGGCTATTGGGAAAAACGTCTGAATAACTGTCATATCAATTGGGAATTGGGAATTGGGAATAGAAAATTGCAGTCTCAGTCTTATCGCTTATTCCGAGAGTCCGACAGGGGTTGAAAACCCCTGTCTCATAGCTAAAGTCCTCTAAAAGAGGACTAAAATCAATAATTTCCTCGCTCAAACTCTTGAGTCGGTTTTAACCGACTTTTGCTATGAGGCAGGGGTTTAAACCCCTGCCGGACTACTTTTAATAGTGTACTGCTACGCGGGGCAATCGGTGTTTAAAACCGCAGAGAATTTCCCACGAAATAGTTCCTAAACTCGTGGCCCAATCGTCAGCAGTAATTTTATTTTCTCCATCTTTGCCCAAAATAGTAACCACTTCACCGACTTCTAAATCGGGAAGATCAGTTACATCCAGCATTAATTGATCCATCGTCACGGCTCCCACTTGCCGCACGAATTGACCCCTGACTAAAACCTGCATTTTATTAGAAAGATTGCGCGGAATACCATCTGCATAGCCGATACCAATTACGGCAATCTGTGTCTGACGCTGAGCTATAAATTGATAGCCGTAACTGACGCCGGTTCCTGCTTCAATTGTTTTCACCTGCGTTACCCTAGCTTTTACCTGCATTGCGGGCTTCAAATTGGATCTCGACTGCAAGTGAGGCGCTGGATAAAGACCGTAGGTAGCTAAACCGACCCGCACTAAATCGTAGTGCAAATCCGGGTCAGCGAGGGTGGCTGCTGAGTTTGCCAAGTGGAGGCGAGGGGGGTTAATTCCTGCTATTTTAATTTGCTCGATCGCCTGTTGAAACCGCTGGTGCTGCTCTCTCATAACTGCGGAATCGGGACTGTCGGCTGTCGCCAAGTGAGAGTAAATGCTGGCTAATTTTAAATTTGGCAACCGATTGACTAATTGCACAAATTCTGTTGCTTCCTGCCAGGGCGTACCCAAGCGAGACATTCCCGTATCCAACTTAGCGTGAACTGGCAAAGATTGGTTAAGACCAGCGAGAACTTCCGAAAAAATTAGGGCTTGTTTGGCAGTACAAATAGTGGGCTGCAAGTGCCATTGGGCGATCGCCTTTACCTGTGGAGCTGTATGGGTTGCCCCCAACAGCAAAATCGGCGCTTCTATCCCAGCTTCTCGCAATTCTATTCCTTCGGGAATTGTCGCCACTCCCAACCAACTAGCACCTGCTTGCAATGCTGTTTGACTGACTGCAACAGCACCATGCCCGTAAGCATCTGCTTTCACAACTGCCATCAGTTCTGTATCGGGAGATAAGAGTTTTTTAAGCTGTTTTACATTGTGAGTTAAAGCTGCTAAATCGATTTCTACCCAAGCCCGCTGGCAAAGTCCCCCGTTATCGTCCCACAGCAAAGTCTGGCGGGATTCTTTTGTCGTTGATTCTGCGGTTGTTTGTTCCCCACTCCACATTGTCGATCGCTCCTACTTGCTTACACCATTAAAAACTGCTTGGAGATTTTACCCTAAGTTTGATTATAATAAGATTCTCTCTTTCATCAAAGTTAACTGGTGTATCATAGCACCAAAAATACCCGGTAAAAACTATGGACGGACTGGCCTACCTACATTTAGCTGAAACTTGGGAAACGGCTGCGGATCAAACTCGATCGACCCACTCAAAAAGGCACCTGAATTTAGCCTCTTCTGCTTTACTTTTCTTTACGATCGCTCTCACAATTTTCAATTTAGTCAATCCCGCACTAGCCATCAAAAAAGGTGATTCAGGTCCGGAAGTAGCCGAACTCCAGAAAACTCTACAAAACGCAGGCTATTTTCGCGGTAAGGCTACAGGATTTTACGGTTCTCTCACCCAGGCTGCTGTGAAAAAGTTTCAAGCAGAGAACAACCTGAAAGTTGACGGAATTGTTGGCCCTAAAACCTTGTCAGCACTGAAAGGTAAGCCGGAAGACGCCAGCATGGAAGCTGCGAAAAAAATCTCGCCCAATGTCGATAAATCTTCGCCATCTCCTAGCGCCACAGAAAACACAAACGAACTCGAAGCTCAAACTAAAACTCAGTCCCAAGAACCGTCTTTGCCACCATTTAAAACAGAAAATTCCGAGGATAAAACAAGTGAATTATCAACCACAACGTTAGTAAATCCTCCCGACAACACTCAAGGAAAAATGACCTTGAAAAAAACCATTTATGGCAACATCTCGCCAAAATCAATAGTTTATTCGGGAGATGGCTTGTTTTTTGCTCAAAACATGATGTACCGCCACACAATCACAGTTTACGACAGGAACTTTAAATTAGTCAAGACTATTCCCGATACAGTAAACTTGTCGAAGTTTGGCTTTTCTAAATTCACAGGCAATTATAAAGGCTCTCCCGTAGAAGCTGCTTTTTCAACCGATGGCAAATATGCCTACGTCTCCAACTACAAAATGTACGGTTCGGGGTTTAGCAATCCGGGAACCGACAGGTGCTCTCCAGCGGCAAAACACGACCAAAGTTTTCTGTACCGCATCAATACCCAAACTTTGAAAATAGAAAAGGTAATTCCTGTAGGTGCTGTTCCGAAATTCAATGCTGTTTCGCCTGACAATCGCTTCGCCCTCGCTAGCAATTGGTGCAGTTGGGATTTGAGCGTAGTTGATATCAATAAAAATCTCGAAATCGAGCGGGTGAAACTGGGTGCATATCCTCGCGGTATTGTTGTTACTCCCGACTCAAAAAATGCCTATGTTGCCATCATGGGTTCTTCCAATATTGCGAAAGTCAATCTGATAGACTTTTCGGTAGAATGGCTGAGGAATATTGGCAATGCGCCGCGTCATTTGACGATCGATCCCAATGGAAAGTATCTGTATGCCACTTTAAATGGTGAAGGAAATGTGGCAAAAATTGACCTAAAAACGGGTAAAGTGGTGGACAAAGTTTCCACAGGAAAAGCACCTCGCAGCATGACTATTTCCGATCAGGGAAAACTGCTTTATGTAGTTAACTATTTCTCGAATACTGTTAGCAAAGTTAGGACGAGTGATATGAAAGTGCTGCAAACAGTGAAGGTTAATTCAAGTCCGATCGGGATTACTTACGATCCGGAAACTAATCAGGTTTGGGTAGCTTGCTATTCGGGCAGTATTATGGTGTTTCAAGATTAAAGCGATCAGCGATTGAAACCTAAGAAAGAAGGACTGGCATTCCTCACTAGAAACAGGTTCGTAGTGAGGAATGCCAGTCGTCAGAATTAAGGCGGTAGCAAACGTGACCATGCCTTTGCAACCGAATTTCATATCAATTACAAAGCTTTTAGATTAATTTTGTGCAAACTTATAAAAAGACAATCGATATCTTTACTACGAGGTACTAACTTATCTTTTCCAGTTAAGAGATGTTGTGTGATTAGTGGTGGAATAGGAAAACAAGCTTTTATTTTAGTATCTTTAGCTTGAGGGCAATAAATTTCAAAATCATCTCGATTACTTACTTGTTCTTTTAATCGATCTATTATGGTTTTGTTTTGGTTATAGTTACATAAATCAATAATTATTATTACACTACCTACAGGTATTTCATTAAGCAAAAAATTGAGATTTGTTTGAACTGTAGATATATTATAAATTTCATTTAGACAATTTTGAAAAATGAACATTTGGCTTTTTTGAATTGTTGTTTTGATTGAGGGAAGAGAATTAGATTCGCATAAATCGAGGTAATTACTATTTAGTTTTAAATCTCCTGACCAGTATTCCGGTATCACAAATTTTTTGGTAATATTTCTGCTTAAAGTCCATTCCTCAGAAGCAATATCATATACATTAACAGTTAATTTTTTAATGTTTTGATACTTATCTGATAATAATTTACTTAAACCTACGATTTCTGGACATGGCCCTGCACCAAATAAGCATACTTCTAGCGTTTCATTTGTGAGATTGTCCAAGAAATTTTGAGCGTGTATCATTTCTAATATTTGAAAATTCATGTACGCATAATGGGGATAATAACGCATTAAATAAACTGCTTGAATTGACGGCTCCGAATAATTTACTTTAACCTGATTGGATCTATAAGAATTCCACAATTCTTCTGCGGGTTTTTGTAATGATTGTAAATAGTTTTCAAAGGTTCCCTGGTTGTTTTTGTGGTAAAAGTATGTCGAATTTTGTAATCCATCTAAAATGCAATTGTACAATATTGTCTTTGTTGTCTTTTTGATGGGTTTTGCTACTTCAGTTTTAACAGGAATTTTAGGTTTAATTTTTATGTCTTGAGTTTTCTGATTAGCAATTACATTGTGCAGACTTTCTCGCTGTATATTGAGAGATTCAACCTCTTCTTTAAGCCGCTCGACTTCGATCACAATTGAGTCGTATTCTGCTTCAATCGTGGTTTTTGATTTGGTTTTGCTATCAATTGCCTGTACAAGTTTTATTCTTTTATTTTTCAGGCTTAAAATCTGATTTTCAATGCTTTTTAAATTTTCGGCATGGCTGCGGATATTTTCAAGTTCTCGGTCAGATTTTTTGCTTAAAACGAAGGCACTACTAAGGGTGCTAATTGTCGCTATACCACCTATGGCAGCACTTTTAGGAATATTTTTTTCTACTGCTATACCCAAACAAAAAGCAATACTAAAGCTTAACGTTCCTAATAAAAGTAGATTTTTCATAACTCAATTGACCCTGATTTGATAGCAGCGCTGAAATTTTATTGTCTTTGTTTTAAACTGGTTTGATAACTCTAAAAGTTAGATTGATTCTCGGTTCCACAAATTTAGAAGTTTTAGGGATTTGATGTTGCCAGCAGTGCTGGGTTTCACCTTTCATCAATAGTAAACTACCCTTGGGCAAATCCAGATTAATTTTGTAGTTTTCTGATGTTTTATGTTTTAAGGAAAATCGGCGAGTTCCCCCAAAGCTAATTGAGGCTATAATAGGATTTTCACCTAATTCTGGCTCGTCATCGCTATGCCAGGAAACGCTATCTTTACCGTGACGGTATAGATTGAGAAGCACGCTATTAAAAGTAACTTCTGATATCTCTTCAGCCTTTGATTTAATTAATTTGAGTGTGGGAGTCCAAGGATCGGGATGCTGTTCGATGCCCGAATATGTATAGGATTTGCCTTCATCTCCATACCAACCTGTAAGTCGGGGTAAAGGTATCTTTTTTCCATAAAAATGAATAATGTCCTGTTTCCAGTTAATACTAGAATATAAATCTGAAAAAAGACGATCGCTTTCTTCGATGCTAAAAAAATTGGGATAGAAGATCACTTCTCCATCAGTATCAATAACTACTGTTTCTTGCAGATTGTTGTCTAAAAATGGATCGCTGCTATCTAGCTGATTATCCCCAAGTCTTATCTGATGATACATAATAATTGCCTCAAATCGAATCAATGAGTGTGGAATGATGATTTGGCATGATTGCTGTGATTTTTGCATCGATCTCAACTGCCCGCAAACCCAAGAAACCGAGTTTTTGGCTGATTCTGTCAGCTATGACGAAGTATTGTCGCAAAAAAACTGGTTTCTGACGGCCTGCAAACCCAAGAAACCGGGTTTTTGGCTGATTCTGTCAGCTATAACGAAGTATTGTCGCAAAAAACCCGGTTTCTGACTACCCGCAAGCCCAAGTCAGACTAATAGAAAAAAGAAGGGCTTCATTCCTCTAATTAAAGCCGCACAACATACTCAGAAGACTTAGCAGGTACTTGACCTTTTTTGGCCATAGCTTGGTAAATCATGGCTGCTACTTCAGCGCGAGTTGCTGTTCTATTAGGCTGCAAAAGTGCGCGCTTCGGGTGGTTGACCACAATGCCAGCTTCCGTGGCTGCTGCTACTTTGTTAACTGCCCATTTCGGCACTTTTGCCCTGTCTGTATAAACTTGTAAAGTTTTGGTTGTTTTTGTTGATGGTTTCAGCCTCAAACCGCTCGCTAAAGCTGCGATGACTTCGACACGCGGAATCTGTTTTTCGGGACGGAACTCATTGTTTGGGTATCCTTTAAGATATCCAGTTGTGACGGTATGGTCGATCGCCGGAGCGACAGGACTCTTGTCTTTTACGTCTTTAAAATCAATCGGTTTTCGGATCGGCTTTTTGTCGTCGGACATTCGCTGAATCAAGCGTGCTAGTTCGGCTCGCGTCATCGGTTCGTCGGGGCGAAATTTGTTGTCGGTGGACTCAGCAAAAATTTTCCGATCGACTAAAGCGACAATGAACGGACGCGCCCAATATTTGTCCGGAACATCGGATAATATAACAGGCCCAACTTTGGGTTTAGCGGCTTTGGGTTTATCGGCTTTCGGTTTGGTAATTGCTGGATTGGGAGTCGATCGCGCAATTGGCTTGGGAGGAACAACGATTACACCCACGGGAGGATTTTCCGGTAAAATCGGCCCTAAAGGTGCCACAGGTGCGACATCCGGTTTTAACGGAACGGGGGTTGCAGCAGGCGATCGCAAATCCGAACTTGGCGATTCTGGCGTTAATATTCCCGGAGTCGCGGGCGTAACAGCAGGCTGAGAAAAAACGGCTGGAAATTGCCAATTTCTGGCATTCAATCGATCGGGATTTTTACCTGTTACCCAAAATAAAATTGCTCCCATCGTGCCGAAGGCAACCAAGATAGCAATCAATTCATCCAATCCTAGAGGATTTCTTTCCCCTGACGGGGGTTGTGAAGAAGACATATTGTCACCTACAGACCAATGTAGAAATTAAATCACATATTTTTTGGGTCTGGGGGAAACAGAGAAGGCTAAATCAATTATTCCAAAGTTTTCACTCTCCCTACCTGGGGCGGCGTGGCATCAGGAGAATATATAAAATCAACTTTTACCGATGTCATTTGCTGATTTTTGCCATCTTCAACTCAGCGCCTTCTACTCCCGAAAGAGCGATTCCGACTCGGTTGACGAGAATTCCTGCCACTACCAAAACTTGGCTGCCGCTTGTTTTGATTTTGACGTGGCTGGGGCGATCGCCTCAAAGTGCTGCCACCGTAACCCGAACCGGTCGATCGATTGCCATTGGGACGTACTGAGGGTCTTACTGGCTGGTTGTATGTGGGCGATCGCAGGCGGCCGGTTGTCCTTAAAACTTGACGGTTGCTCACCTCTGGAGGCGGAGTTCGGTAGCGAGTTTGATATTGGTTAACAGCTTGGCCGTAAGTATTGCCATAGCCGCCATATCCTGTCATAATTCCCGGCTGATAGACTGGCGGCATATAATATTGCGGTCTAAATAACAAACTGCCGATCGCCTGACCGGCAACAGCTCCAGCAAACGGCGCCCAGAAGCCAGATTGCTGCCGTACTACTACGGTTTGTGGCTGACCGGTTTGAGGATTAGGAACAGTTTCGGTAACGTTGTGGACGTACTCAATTTTAAAATCTTCTGTCAAATGCAAAACCGCTTGATTGTTATCCAAGTTTAGATAACTTTTCTTGCCTGCAGATATTTCTTCATCTGTTAAGCGAGCCATTTGCAAATCCCTAGTCCGGTAAACTGGGGGACTGCCGGCGGGAGTATTCAGCAACATCAAACTGTATTCACCATCCGCATCGTCGTAGGTAGCTTGCTGTACAGAATATTGACCTTGAGCCAAGTTATTGTTTGGTGCAGGACGCACTGTGTTAATATTTGGATTGCCAGCAGGATTTGTAGAAGTTTGTCTACTAGGAGAACCGCAGGCGGTTGCCGTCCATAAAAAAGTTAAAGCCATTAAATAAATTGTCAGTCTTCGCAGCATCATAAATAGTAATTGGTAATTGGGCATCGGGCATCGCGCATGGGGTAGCGCGCATTGGTAGCAAATAACAAATAACTAATAACTAATAACTAATTACTCCTTCCTTAAAGGGGAATAAGTTCTGGGAAATTGACCAACACTTGGTCGTTGGTAAGTTCGTCTCCCAACTGTGCGGGAGAAAAGTGAACTTGCACAGCTCGGAGCCTTTCTTGGTAATGTAAATTAATCAGGGCTTTTAAACCGACTTTCAGCGCGCTGATGTCAGCAAGGTCTGTTTCTAGGGCAGGGACTTCGCCTTCATAAGCAACTGTCAGCATCACCACCACATTTCTAGTTACCGGCAAAGACAAGGGGGATTTTTTATCGTAAACAGATGTACTGTATTGAGGCTCGCTGAGATAGCGATCGGCTGAATCAGTGAAAAGTTCATCCACATAATCGCCGGCTTCGCCTTCATTCCAAAAAACATCGCCTTCGTTGGCGGCTGCTTGCCAGTAGTTGTCGTACTGCAACAGGTGATTGCAAATTTCTACAAGACCTTCTCCTAAAACTGCTAGGTCGCCATCGCCATCAATTGCTTCTCTGGCGGTGCGGTTGAGAACTCCTAACAGCGGTGCAACTTCTTCGCCTGTTAGGTGAACGAACACCCGGCAAACTGCCAATCTAGTTTTACCTGTAAATTGATTGAATCGATCGCGCCAAGCATTCATAATAACCTCTAGTTGTAATCTGTAGGGCTATATTTCCAACGATAGCAGGCGATTTGCACTCTTGCCGTCTAACCTCAGATTGATATCGATGGCATTTTGAGCGATCGCCTCGGCAGCGTACTGTCTCGCTTTGACTCATCTAATTTTATAACAGTTTTCAATCGGATCAAATACAGTTCAAATACAGTAGGGAAACCGCACAGCATTGTCCTGACGGAGAGCGGCGACTTTTAATAATTGCTATGAGATTGATGATGGTAGCCAGAGTTTTTTTTATTTAGCTTAATTCGGCGTTCCTTTGCTTTGCCGAAATATGAGATTGTGTGCTATCGATTCATCTGTCTATTGTTGGCAGTGCTTCGCGAGCGCCATGACAAGAAATTGTAGGGTAGATAATTTCGACTCAAAAAACCTCCAATCTTGCAAGATTGGAGGTTCGCTAAGCGAATACTTTGGTTTGAGATAACTATTTGACGATCGCGCTTTGGACTTGTTCGATCGCAATTTCAGAACTCAACTCAGCAACTGGCGAAACTGGCAAATCCAGCTCGCCGCCTGGAGCTTCTGGGTGTTCGCGAACGACTGCAACCGCATCTGCTGACTCAGCTACAGCACCCGCCGCCGTCAAATCGAGCAAGGCAGGAACTTCCATGTGTCCAGAAACACCTGCATCTGCGATCGGAGCCGACTCTTCAAAAACTTCAAAATTATCGGTCATCGCAGCGCAAGCAGCAGAGGCGCGCTTGCCGGCACGGTAGCTCATGTAGGCCGCTCCGCCACCCAAAACTCCAGCCAAACCTAGGAAACCGAGAGCTGCTGTTTTGTAGGATTTCCACGGATTCATGCGCTCCGAGCCGCCGGAACCTAGGATCGTTGTCGCAGAACCAGATTTAGCTGCCCCTGATTTGCTGTAGGAACAGGGGAAAGCAGATGCGGCGTCACCTATGGCGATGCTGCTTGCGATCGCGACGACGGAAGCAATGCCAGCTAACACTTGAAACTTCTTCATGGTGCTGTGCAGATTGTAAAGGATAATTAAAAAATTAATGGTAACAGCTCTTTACAAATGTATCAACTCTGCGCGCCGCCCATATCGCTGATCGATCGCAAAAGTCAGCTATAGCCTCACACAATTCAAATTTAAAATTGCCAGCTTAAACATCTGAAATGCTTAGTATGTAAGCATTTGAACTAACAGCTCGGTAGAAGTTCAAGTTTTGTGAACCAATACTTCGATCGCGCCCACATTAGAAAATCTGAGGTGGGACAGTAGAAATTTTAATTACAGAATGGCAAACACTTGGTGACAAACTACTTTTAAGGCTACTTTTGTAAAGGCTTAGTTATTGGAATAACTCTTATTTTTATGACAGACAACGCGACTCAAGGCATTGAGCGAGCTCCTCGCCGATTGTTGGTGACGGGCGGGGCTGGATTTATCGGCTCGAATTTTGTGCATCACTGGTGCAGCAGCTATCCGGGCGATCGAGTAGTCGTACTCGACGCTTTAACCTACGCCGGAAACCGACAAACCCTGGCAACTTTGGAAGGAGGCGAAAATTTTCGGTTTGTGCAGGGGGATATTTGCGATCGTACCTTAGTCGATACCTTGCTCCAAGAAGAAAACATCACCACAGTCGCGCACTTTGCCGCAGAATCCCACGTTGACAGGTCAATTATCGGGCCTGCCGCCTTTGTTCAAACCAACGTTGTCGGAACCTTCACACTTTTAGAAGCCTTCCGCAAGCATTTTGAAGCAATTGATGAGCCATCTCTCAAAGCACAAATGCGCTTCCTCCACGTTTCTACCGACGAAGTTTACGGCAGTCTCGGCCCCGATGACCCAGCCTTCACAGAAACAACTGCCTACTCGCCCAACAGTCCCTACTCAGCCTCCAAAGCTGGCAGCGACCACCTCGCCCGCGCCTATTTCCACACCTACGGCGTCCCGACAATTATCACCAACTGTTCCAACAATTACGGCCCCTATCACTTCCCAGAAAAGCTCATTCCATTAATGTGCATCAATATGTTATTGGGCAAACCGCTGCCAGTATACGGCGACGGTCAAAACGTGCGAGATTGGCTCTACGTTCTCGACCACTGCCGCGCTTTAGATGCCGTTATTCACCGTGGTCAGCCTGGGGAAACCTACAATGTTGGCGGCAACAACGAGGTCAAAAATCTCGATTTAGTAAAAATGCTGTGTCAGCTAATGGACGAATTAGCTTCTGATTTACCCGCCCGTCCTTGCGAACAATTGATCACATTTGTCAAAGACAGAGCCGGGCACGATCGGCGTTACGCTATTGATGCCAGCAAAATTAAAACTGATTTAGGTTGGACTCCCTCAGTAACAGTTGAAGAAGGTTTGCGGCAGACTGTAGAATGGTACTTAGCCCATCGGGAGTGGTGGGAACCCCTGCTTTCGGAGGAATATCAAACTTACTACCGGAAAGTCTACTCTAACTAATCTACTCCTGGACGCACGGGCTACCACGAACCAGAACCACTAAAAAACTGGTTTTTCAGCTCAAGAGTGCGTCCAGAAAGGTTTCTGTCTTGCCTTCAAGCTTTACATTTTAACTCTTGGCGCAGAAACCGGGTTTGCAGGAGGAAAATCATTCGTTAAGTGCGATCGATCCGAATTGAAAAACCTGTTGTCTTTGGTCTTTGCACCTAACTTCAGATTTAATTAGGCAAAGGTGATATCACACATATTTGCTCTTGTCAATCTTTGTGAAGATTTAGTGAAAAATCATCCCAAACGCATAAATTCAAGTGTTTGTAGCTGATAATTTTAATAGGGTTACAAGAGTAAGCATTTTAGAAGCTTTTAGGAAAAACAAAAAGCAGCAATGACCGAAATAAACTCGCTCAAGCACATCCAAGAACCTAAATACTGGCTGTTAGGCATCGCCTCCGGTTTGATTGCCATACACCTAACTCTGACTTCCAGAACAAACGACACTGACCTGTTCGGTACAATGTTACTTTTTTGGGGAGTCGTAGCATTTTTAATTTGGGAAAGGCACGAATCCTTAACTTTTGAAAGCGGAGTTTTCGCCAGCTTCTTGGGGTCATCCTTAATTGCTTTAATATTGCTCAAAAGTTCGTCGATATCTGGATACGACTTTTTCATCCGAGCAACGCCTTTTTTGTCAGGAATCAGTCTTGCATTGCTGGCTTCCGGCACAAAAGGACTGAAACAATATTGGCAGGAACTTCTAATTCTTGGCTATACAGCTATTCCTCCCGGATTAATCGGAGTCTTCGTTGATGTCGCCCTATTAACAGCAAAATTTTCAGCTTTCCTCCTGCACTATATAGGATTTGAAGTGGTGCGGAAAGGGGTTTTTCTAATCCTGGAAAAGGGCAGCGTGGAAGTGTATCACGGCTGTTCCGGCGTAAATGCGATGCTACAATTGTTAGGACTAGCTCTGGTTTTCTTACTGATGTTTCCTACCACTACGGGTCAGAAAATTGTATTGCCATTCGTGGCCATAATTACTGCATTTCTAGTTAATGCCGCGCGAGTTGGTCTCCTGGCGGTGCTGGTATCGCTATCTCAACCCGAAGCATTTAAATACTGGCACGAAGGAAATGGTTCGGTAATATTTTCGATGATTTCTGTATTTATTTTCGGGTTATTCTGCTGGTTTGCAATTTTGAAAGACCAACCCCCAAATAAGGAAGGACAGAATTGCTAATGGCTATTACCTCTTGGAAACCACTTAGGCTTTCCCTGTTGGCTGTTACTTTGGGAGGCGTTTTGTTGGTTGCCGGAAAATTGGTTTTCTATCCATCGGCTAACAATAATCTGGCAACCCCGTTTGAGTTTCCCGAGTCGGTGCCTCTAGCCGATTGGAAACTAAACAAGAGCGCGCTTCTGGAAATTAAGGAAAATTCAGAATTCAAAGCTGCCAGGAAATATGAATATCAAAAAAATAGCATGGCTCTAGAAATAGAGATGCGGTATGCGGTAAACACCATTGGGGATGTGGAAGGTATGATGAAAGGACATACTGTTCTCAAGTCGTCTCCTGGTAAACTAGCATTGGCAAACACTCAAGGTGCGGGGTTTCACGGAATTTTGCAACAGAAAAATCGACTGTATTTGAGTTCGTGTATCAATCCTCGTGGCAGTGCTACAGTAACTTCCCAACAGTTTAGATATAATCGAAATACTCACGATTGGCAGCCAAACCGTATTCTGTTTTGGTTGTTGGGTAGGGGAAATATTCAAGACCGGCGCTGTTTGTGGACTCAGATGTCTGTGCCTTTGGATAAAACAACTCCAGAAGATGCCAAAAAAATTCTAGAGAATGCTTGGGTTTCTTGGTATGAGTGGTGGCAGCCGCGATTCCCCGAGCCTTGAGTCGAGTCAGTCGATTTTAGCTTTTAGCTTTTAGCTTTTATATTTACTCCACAGGTGAATCTGGAAGCTGGAACAAGAGTCTAAAATTTTTGACTCTCCACGACTGTTGTCGGGGGCTTGTCTCCGTTCTGGGGCGGGGTCAAGAGAGATTTTTCTTAACAACAACTCTGATTATTTTATGAATGACTTACAAGGCGAACAAGGTTTTTCTATCTACAGACTGCGTTGGATTGGCTACGGTCTATTAATTTTGTCTGTATTAGATACGATTGCAGTTCTTATACCCGCAAATTTTGGCAATCGCCTCTGGGAATTGCAGACGATTGGGGCTGTAGTGGAACGAGTGCCAGTTCCTCTACTGGCAATGGCGCTGATATTTTTTGGCGAAGGGTACGACCGCAGAGGTTTGGAAGACGTTTTTTTGAAGGTTTTGTCTTGGGTTTGTCTGCTGCTAGGTCTGGTTTTTCTGTTGATGCTGCCTTTGGGAATTTTTGGCACTATCTACGTCAACAACCAAAACAACCAGCAAATTACTACTCAAGCAAACCAACAATTAGCTCAGTTGCAGCAGGTGGAAGACAGGTTAAAAAAGGGTAGTCCTGAAGATTTAAGGAATTTGGCGGGGGAACTTACTCGTTTGGGGGTACAAGCGGATACGCAAAACCCACAGCAATTGAAAGAACAAATTCTTTCGAGAATTACTCCGGCTAAGGAACGGTTACAGACGCAAAGTGCTGCGGTTCAGTCAAATCAGCGCGTGGGGTTATTTAAAAATGCTGTTAAGTGGCTGCTGGGCGCGCTGATTTCTAGTGTTTTGTTTTTTACGCTGTGGCGCGGTACTGACTGGGCTCGGTAGTAGTTTTGAGTTTTGAGTTGAGAGTTTTGAGCTAGTAAGGTGCGCCTAGCGCACCCGGAGAGCGTTGTTGAGGACTAAGATGCGCCTGGTGCACGCAGCAGGCTCAGGAGTGGTGCAGAAGACCCTCAAACTGTCGAAATTTCATTGGGGGACTCGCTCTTCTTCTTTTCAAAAGATATCGGTAATAAATCTTGTTTATTGCCGATAGCCAACACCTAGAATGAGGCAAATCGGTCGATCGCACCTTGAGAGGGCTGCCATTGTGCAATCCCCAATCTAAAATCCACAATCTACAATCCCCAATCTAAAATCCATAATCTAAAACCCACAATCTAAAATCCACAATCTAAAACCTAAAATCTAAAATCGATTGATGGTATTTTCTAGTTTGTCGGCAATCCCTTCAACCCAGTTTTCATCTTGTTTTGTATAGCTGCGGGGCGCGTTAGCACCTAAGATTAAAACGCCTTGGCTGCCGATGGGCTGACAGATGACTCCTTGAGTATTTTCTGGCAAATAGTCAAATTCTATTCGCCCAGGGTAAATATTGAGATTTACTAAATAAACTGGTTTATTTTTGTCGAGCACTCGCTGCAATATCGGCCCTGGTTTGACTTCGGGATTGATGCCTAAAATACCGCGCCGCAATAGAACTTTTCCCTGATACACAATTACGATCGACCTGGTGGCGGTATTTGTCAACAGCAAACGCGACGCCCAGGCTAATTCTATTTTCACAGCCTCCGGCAAATCCGGCGCAAATTCAAAACCTTCTTCGCCGATAAGTTTTACGGAATCGGGCGATCGCGCTTGCACCTGCTGCCACAGCAAACCTGTTAAAATCAGCAAAGCGCTGATAATTACTCCCAAAGCGTCCGATCGAGCTTGAGAATCTGTAATTTGCTCTGTCAGCAAGCGGTTGACCATTAGCAGCGTACCTGCTAACCCTCCTGCAACTAAGGGCAATTGCCGCAAAACTTTATTGGGATCAGATTTAGTCATTAGTCATTAGTCATTAGTCATTAGTCATTAGTCATTGGTAATTGGTAATTGGTAGTTGGTAATTTAACTAATGCCAACTGCCAACTGCCAACCGTCAACCGTCAACTGTCAACTGACTTTATCCTACTTCTCCTATTTCGACAATTCGCTGGAACAGATAGCCTGTACCGCGGGCGGTGAGAATTAATTCGGGATTACTGGGGTCGTCTTCCAACTTTGCCCTAAGCCGCGAGATGTGAACGTCCACTACGCGGGTGTCTACGTGGCGTTCTGGCGTGTATCCCCAGACTTCCTGCAAAATTTCCGATCGCGAAAAAGGCTCTCCAGAACGGCTGACAAGCAGTTCTAACAGGCTGAATTCCATGCCCGTGAGCCGAATTCGTTCGTCGCCTTTGTAAACTTGGCGCTTGTTGGTGTCAATCCTAATATTGGTGACGTGGATGACTCCGGAACTAGGAATGCCTGACGCACCGTTTTTGTCAACCCGGCGCAATACCGAACGGATGCGGGCTTCGAGTTCTTTGGGAGAAAAAGGTTTGACGACGTAATCGTCGGCGCCTAATTCTAAACCGGTGATGCGATCGGCTACGTCTCCCAAAGCAGTTAGCATGATGATGGGTACGTCTGACTCTTTACGCAACTCCTGACAGACGCCATAACCGTCTAGCTTCGGCATCATCACGTCCAAAACCACTAAGTCTGGTTCGGTGTTGCGAAATGTTTCGAGAGCTTCTTCGCCGTCAGCAGCGGTGACGACATCGTAGCCAATCATGGAAAGGCGAGTCTCCAGAATGCGGCGGATACTGGCTTCGTCATCGACTACCAGAATTTTTTCTTTATGGTTTTCCAAGTTACCGAGCACTCCTTAAGTTACATTTCAGATAATGTTATTTTTTTGTACCCTATCATAGAAGACACAAATTGAATCATGGGCGGTGATCGGTCTGAAAGCTTGATAATTGCTTTAACTCAGACTTTTCTAAATTTTAAGGGTGACTATTTATCATAAAACAATGCCTAAGCCTCGAATACAATATATTTGTCGGGAATGCGGCTATGATTCACCACAATATTTTGGCAGATGTCCTAGCTGTCAGAAGTGGGATTCTTTTGACGAGCAGTTAGAGCAACCTACTGCTGGTGTGCCGCGGGCTGGTTTAACTGGGGTGACAACTAAGACAGTGGGCGGTTCGCCCCCTGATAAGTCGAAGGGTCAACCAAGGGTATCTTTCAGATTATCGCAGATTTCCGACCAAACTCAGTCTCGCTGGCCTTCTGGTTACGGGGAACTTGATCGAGTTTTGGGAGGGGGGATTGTTCCGGGCTCGTTGGTGTTGATTGGGGGGGAACCGGGAATCGGGAAATCGACGCTGCTTTTGCAGGTGGCGAATATGTTGGCCCGCAAGGATAGAATACTCTATGTGAGTGCGGAGGAGTCGGGCCAGCAGGTAAAGTTGCGATCGCAGCGTTTGGGCGTGGCTAATCCGGTTGATTTGTCAAGCAACGGCGGACATAAATCCGGCAGTAACGGGGAAGCTAAAAAGGATTCGGAGGACAATTCAGCGGAGAATTTCTATTTGCTTCCAGAGACGGATTTAGAGGTTGTTTTGCGGGAGTTGGAAGCGCTGAAACCGAATGTGGCGGTGATTGACAGCATCCAAACTATTTATTTTGCTAGTTTAACATCGGCTCCGGGTTCGGTGGCTCAGGTGCGGGAATGTACGTCTGCTTTGATGCAGGTGGCGAAAAGGGAAAATATTACTTTATTTATTGTCGGTCACGTTACGAAAGATGGAGCTTTGGCCGGGCCGAGGGTTTTGGAACATTTGGTAGATACTGTACTGTATTTTGAAGGCGATCGCTTTGCTTCTCATCGACTTTTGCGATCGATGAAAAACCGTTTTGGCGCGACTCATGAAATCGGTGTTTTTGAAATGGTAGCCAACGGTTTGCGAGAAGTAGATAATCCGTCGGAGTTATTTTTAGGCAATAGAGATGAATTTTCTCCGGGTACTTCGACGACTGTTACTTGCGAAGGAACTCGACCGATTTTAGTAGAAATTCAGGCGTTAGTCAGCCCTGCAAGTTTTGGTTCGCCGCGCCGCACTACTACTGGTGTGGACAATGCTAGATTGCAGCAAATTTTAGCTGTTTTGGAGAAAAGGGTGGGGATTCCTTTATCTAAATTAGATGTGATTTTGGCGACGGTGGGCGGGTTGAAGGTGGATGAACCGGCGGCGGATTTGGCAGTTGCGATCGCCGTTGTGGCCAGTTTTCGCGATCGGGTTGTTGATGCGCGCACTGTTTTGCTTGGAGAAGTTGGTTTGGGGGGACAGGTGCGGCCGGTTTCGCAATTAGAGTTGCGGCTGAGGGAAGCAGCGAAATTGGGTTTCAAAAGGGCGATTATTCCTAAGAATCAACCGGTGCCAGAGTTAGGAATGGAGATTATTCCGGTGGCGAAGGTAATCGATGCAATAATTGCGGCGATTCCGGCTACTCCCGCTCAGTTGCAGTCTGGTGATTTAGAGTTTCAGCCTGTGGATTTGGAGGAAGAGGATTTATCGAATTGAGTTTGAATGGTGATCTTGTAGATTGATATTAAGGAGGCACAAGTTATGTATATAGTAGACTTTATTGAGGCTAAAGAAAAACTTCTGGAATTAATCGAAGCGGCGATGAGAGGGGAAGAAGTTGCGATTACTCAAGATAACCAGCCTGTTGTAAAATTGGTAGTAATTCCCAAACAAGCTAAACCCAATCGGCAAGCAGGAAGTGCCAAAGCAATGGTTTGGATGTCGGATGATTTTGACGAACCGCTAGAAGAGTTTAAGGAGTACATGGAATGAGGTTGTTGTTGGGCGCTCATGCCTTTATTTTGATGCTTATGCGATGATCGCGCGACTGGGGTGAATTAAGTTAGTGTAAAAATAAAGAGGCAAAAAGGAGGTAATAGCAACGTGAGCGTTAGATTACATCCCCATGCTCAAGCACGATTGATTGAGCGAGGTGCAACTGAGGCAGAAGTAATTGCTACTGTTGAAAGTGGCACAACTTTTCCGGCTCAATTTGGCAGAACCGGATTTAGGCGCAACTTTTCCTTCAATGCTGAGTGGCAGGGAAAAGTTTATGCTATGAAGAAAGTGGAGGCGATCGCAGCCCCAGAAGGCGAAGACTGGATGATTATCACTGTAATTGTCAAATTCTTTTGAGCAGGAGGTTCCCGTGAAACTAACTTACGATCCGAGATACAACGTAGCTTATATATACCTGCAAGAAAAAACCGCACAGGTAAAAACTATCCAGGTTAGCGAGCAAATGAATGTGGATATTGCCCCAGACGGTACTATTTATGGAATTGAATTACTCAATGCCAATCAACAATTAGGGGCAGATAGTCAAGGAAAACTGATTGTAGTCAACGAAGCTTTGGGAGAATCCTCTGAGATTAAACTCGCACTATAACTGCCTTAATAAAATTATGTTAAATACAGATTACAACCTACCAGGAAAGCCTACGACTTTTCAGCAAAAGTCACAGATGAAGGGAAAATATAATTTCCCGATCGCCTCTTAAAACACTTAGCAGCTAACCAAGAAGTCAGACTTATTGTTCTGGTAAAAGAACCAACTGACACAGAAGAAGATAAAGAAGAGGAAAACGCTGCTTGGCAGATCCTTGCTGCTGAGCAATTATTGGCTGGCTACAGCGAGGAAAATGCTATCTACGACAATAGTTGAAATATACCAAATTATCAATCAGGAGAAGTTCTCTTACTGGCACTACCTTTGGCTGATGTAACAACATCTAAACTCCGTCCTGTACTGGTACTTTTGGATACAGGAGAGGAATATATTGTTGTTGCAGGAGTGACAAGTCCAACAACTAGGACTGTTTTTGATGGTGAGATTGTAGAATGGAAGCAGGTTTGCTGGGGTAGTCAGTAGTTCGGCTGCATAAGGTGAACACAAGAGAAAAGCGTTTTTTAACTCGTCGGTTGAGACTTTTAACCGCTACCAATTAATTGGACGCAAGTAAGAGAAAGAATACAACAAATATGGTATTCTATCTCGGCAGGTTTAAAAAAACACTTAGTTGCCAATTTCTTGAGGTGCGTTTTCAATCAAACATGAAAAAATCAAAAAGACGCAAAAATCAGTGGTCAAATGAACTAAACGACATCATTCGAGGTGCATCGGGTGGCTTTTTATTCGGGATTCCCCTGCTTTATACGATGGAGGTTTGGTGGATCGGTTCGTATACTAAACCAGCGGAAATGTCGATCGCGATCGCAACTACTTTTATCGTGGTTTTCTTGCTGACTCGCACTGAAGGTTTTCGCAAAACTAAGGACATCCGCTGGCTAGATGCTGCAATCGATACCGTAGAAGCGATCGCCATTGGCATTTTCTGCGCGGCTTTTGTCCTGTTTTTGCTCAGGGAAATTACGCCGGAGACTCCGCTGCAAGAAACTTTGGGAAAAATCATCTTTGAAGGTCTCCCGTTTGCCTTGGGAGTGGCCCTCGCAAGCGGTTTCTTGAGTGGCGATCGCTATCAAAGCTCAGACAGTGACAGCGAACCTAATATTAACCCAACTTTAGCAGATATCGGCGCTACTTTAATCGGCGCGATGATCATTGCTTTCAACATCGCCCCAACTGACGAAATTCCCATGCTAGCGGCAGGTATTTCGCCGCCTTGGCAATTAGCAATTATCGCTGCTTCGCTGCTAATTTCCTACGGTATTGTATTTGTAGCCGGCTTTACTTATCAAGCAAAACGGCAGCAACAGCAAGGGATTTTTCAGCGTCCCCTCAGCGAAACTGTTATGGCCTATTTAGTGTCGCTGGCGGCTTCTGCATTTATGATGTTTTTCTTCCAAAAACTCACTTTTGACGACCCGTGGTCGCTTTGGTTGAGCTATACGTTAGTATTGGGATTGCCGGCGGCTGTTGGTGGCGCGGCGGGGAGGTTGGCGGTATGAGTGAAAGTAATAACGAACAGCAACAAAAAAGAACGCCTGCTGAATGGGTGACATTTGCGATCGCCTGCTTGATCCTCTTTACCCTCACCGGGCTCGTACTCTACAACTGGGTGACTAAAAAGCAGGAACCTCCGATTATTTCTGTCACTCGGAACACGCCTATTCGCGAAACTCAAGGACAATTTTACGTACCGTTTACAGTAACAAACACGGGCGGCGAAACGGCAGAGTCTGTGCAAATTATTGCCGAATTGCGCGTCAACGGTGAAGTTGTAGAATCCGGCGATCAACAAATTGATTTTTTGTCAAGTGGCGAAACTCAAGAAGGAGCTTTTATTTTCAGCCGTAACCCGAGTCAAGGTGAGTTGATTGTGCGATCGAGCAGTTATAAACTACCTTAACAAACATCAAAATCGGCGGTTAAAACCTTTTCACCTCTGTGAACTCTTTCTCTTCCTACCCTACCCTTCGGGAGCCCCTGCGGGGAAAGGGAACGGCTTCGCCGAACGCGCCCTTAGCGTCTTCGCGGTTCGTTCAATCTAAAAACCCCCTTGCGCGTTGGCATTTATTGCTATATGCCGCACAGGCGCGATTTCAATCGCTTTGGAATTGCGATATATCTAACGCTTCACGAGATTGTTTTCCCACTTCCAAACACAGCTCGAAATCAAATTTGTGCAGATATGAGCCGTAATTGGCACTAACAAATTCCCAGTAGCTAAAACACTGTAACCCAACAGCAATCCGACAGCCGTTGCCCAAACAGCATAAGGCCACTGATCCATGCCTCCCAAGTGCAGAATACCGAAACAAAAACTCGATAAAACTAAACCGGTAACATTCAATCCCAAAGCAGACAGCATCACCCCACGAAATAGCAATTCTTCGCTAAGTCCAGGCAGCAGTCCCAGCCAAATCAAATCCGGCCAAAACAAAGGTTTTAGCACTACTTCCAAGTAAACATCCGCACTCCGGCGATAACCCGGCCAGAGGTGATAAACGATCGCACTGCCGCCTGTAATCGCCAGTCCGATCGCAAATCCTTTGAGCAAGTCCATTCCTATCAATTTGACTGGCAAAAGCGATACCGATCCAAATAGCAACCACAATTTAGCTACCGCCAGCAACATAATTGCTGTCACGCCCATTGCTACTAAAACTTGGGTGCGCGTCAAGGGTTCAATTTCAGGATTTCCGGGAAGTTTTTCTGCCACTTAATCACTTTTAGATTTGAGGTTTGAGATTTTAGAGTTGTTTAGTTGAGTCAGACAAACAACGCAGGGAGGAGATTTCTGGGCCCAAGGAAGCTGGACTGATGCCGGCTCGCAAAGCGACCAAAACTCCGATCGCCTCTAAATATGAGTTTACCTGCAAAGCTTTGATTCCGAGTTTTTCTGGAGTCGCCTGCATCTGGGTTTTGTTGTCGCCGACAGCGATGATTTGTACCGACGATCGCCCACTCAAACTCAGAATAGCACTGCCACCGCAGGCTGTGGCGGGTATCACCACCGCATCGACTCGATCGGCGGTAATTGATAATTGATTGTGCTGCTGGCTTTCTGGCGCTACCAATTGGGGAGCTTTGCTGAGGCCGGCAAGGACGCAAGGTAGGAAAGTATAGCCGATTTCCTCAGCAGCCGATCGCGGGGACAGGTGCGGATCGAGGGGAAGTGCAGACAGCGCGGGGGCGTGGGCGCAGGGGATTTTAAACGTCCTGACGATGAGGTGGCTGATCACAGCTTCGGCGCCGGCGAGGGGGTCAACTCCTTTGCCGCGGCGGTAGTTTTCGAGGGCGAGGCTGCCTTCATCGTCTGGAAATCTGGCTACAACTGCGATCGCCTCTACTTTTGCTTGTTCGATCAATTTTTCTGCGGCGCGCAATAAACTGTCGGGATTGCCGATCGTCCCCCAGGATGCCCCTGATTCAGAAATACGCAATTCTACTTGCAGAGGGCGATCGGTTAAAACACAATCACTTATATTCAAGCCCAATGTAGCTCTCGCTGCATCAGCCGCTTGCAAGTGTCGCAACTGCAAGTCTGGTTCGATCGCGGAATCTAGGATTAAGCCGATGCGATTTTGATGTACCGGTTGTAGGCCCCAGCATCCGGCAGCAAATTTGTCAAGGGCGTAACCTTCAACGTAGAGAGCGTTAGGTATCGGCCAATAAAGTTGAGCGCCGTTGAGGACGTTGGGGTGAGTGATCAGGGTGTCTGAAATTTGGGCGATCGCCCTAGCCACCGGCAGCGCATCTCCTGCAAACCCACCAATCGAGGCTCCAACGCCTGTGGGGACTATCAAAACCACTGTCAAAGGGCGGGGGTTCACGATGTTGCGGGGGATGCTTCCACGAGCACGTAGCCTTCTACCACAGCCTTTTGCCGATCGACATCCACATCTGTGACTGCCCACCGCAGGGGTTCGCCGTGCTTTTGCAGTTCAATTTCAATAGCCGAGTGCAGTTGCTCGGCGGTATCGTGGAGGTCAACTTCTGCGGAAATGAAATGGGTGGTCATAGGGCGATCCATAGTGGTTTTACCGCTAACGGTACTTAGGTCAATTTTAGCTTAGTCCTAGGATTTACCGAATTGGCGATCGTACACAATGTCTTCTTTTTCTGTTTCTATCTTCAAGTTCGATCGGGGATAAGCAACACACAGCAACACATAACCTTCTGCCTGAAGATCGGGACTAACGCCCATACCATCAGCTTGATCGACCTTACCTTCAATAATTTTACCAGCGCAAGTAGTACAAACCCCCGCATTGCAAGAACTCGGCAACTCAATGCCGGCGTCGTTAGCGGCGCGGAGAATTTGTTTATCTTCGGGTACTTCTACGGTATAGGTAGAACCTTGGTGGATCAATTCAACAGTGTAAGTCTTAGACATATTTCAATTATTGGTTTTAATTCCCCAATTGGAATTTACGCTAGATTTGGAAACAAAGCAATCACTATTTTACCGCTGTTTGTGCTTTTGTGCAATTTTACAACGACATTTTTTATTGATAATTTTTTTTATTAATTGGCTGGGCGAGCGATGGCGTCCCGCCCCGCAAGCTACGGCATTTTGTCAATGACTTTTTCACAAATTATTACAAGCCTCACGCCGGAGCTCTGCCACAAAGCACTTATACCTAATTAATTTTTTGCCTTCAAGCCAACAACTCATCAACCGCAACACTAAAACCCGGCAGCACTAGCTGAGTGCTGACTGTAAAACCCAGGTTAAAAGTTAACTTTTGAGTTTGAGTCATTATCAATATCCAGCGACTTTCTGGAAAAACAATCCAAGCTTCCAGACAACCCGAATCTAAATATTCTTGTGCTTTCAAAAATATTTCTTCCGCAATATCAGTAGGAGAAACTATTTCTGCAATTAACGGCGGACTTTGAGGCAAAGTAGGAACATCACCATATTGTGAGACTAATTCTGGAGTCAGATAAGCTACATCAGGACGGCGCACTCGCCTGTCAGTACGGCAAGGAACTTCCGTATAAACTTCGCCGCCTTGTCCGCTAGAATCTTTGTAATTTCCCCAAGCACGATCTAGTCTAGATTGGATTCGACTGTGTTTTACTGTCATGCCATTTTTCTCCGAGATTTGCCCGTCCACCCATTCCATATCGTCGGGGGGATTAGCCATAAAGTCTTCTAGAGAAACATTTTCTGATAAAACGGCAGCCATTACCATAACTATTTACCTCCTTATAACTTCTAATTAACTTCGGGGGTAAGGTGCGAATTACGCACCCTACATTTTATCTTTCTTTGTCAACCCAATTACCAATGCCCAATGCCCAATGCCCAATTTACTCAATATTAATTTGATTAGGAGGTTTAGGTTGATCCTGTTTCTCATCCTTCAAAGTTTTACGCCCCGAACTAGCATAATCCTTATAAAAATCCACAAACATCTTTGTCAACTGCTGCAAAGAAAGTTGTTCCCCATTAATTTGAGCTTTCATATAAGCTTTAAGCACTTCAATGTAAGCCAAACCGAGGGCAAGCGTGAGAGTTGCTGCGGTTGCACCGGAGATAGCACCGCCGACAACAGTACCCGCACCAGGAATCATTTTAATCAAATTAGTAACAATACTTCTGCCAACAGCAGTCACCCCACCAGCGCCGCTAATAGCAGACAGCATCGCCGAAATAAACCCCTTATCAAAGGGCATTCCAAAAATCACAGTAATATTAGCAATCATTGCCGTTTGCATCGTCATCAAAATCGGCGCATCAGCAAACGGTACAGGAGTCGCGCCGACAATTGCAGAACCTGCAACATAAGCACTTAGATACTTAAATGCCATATCGGATTTGAGCGCAATATTTGCAATTTGTTCTTTAACAAAAGCTTTTTTAGCTACTTCCGGCAGCAGTTGAAAAGTTGCATCTACCAACTTATCTAAACCGTGAGATTTTACTGTATAATCCTCATCAATTTCTTCCGGCTCAGCCATGACGGGGATGATTTGACTGACTGGCAAATTCATGTGTTCCAGTTGCTTGAAAAACTCGCTCGGCTTTTTAGATGTAGTTTGAGTCAAAACTAAAATCACTGGTACATCTTTGACTTCCATTTCTTTTAGCCAGTTTTCCTCGACAGATTCTATTCTATTGGCGCTGTGATTGATGCAGTACCAGATGACGTGAATGTGTTCTTTGGGGTGCAGGAGTCTTTGGTCTTCAATTAGTTTAGCAACGTTTAATTGAATAACTTTAATTTGTTCGGCGTTAAGTTCGAGTCCGGGAGTATCGTAGACTGTAATCGGGCAATTCGGTTTGGTATATTGGCGAATGCCTTGAGTGATGGGGCGGCCGACTCCGGTTTCTGCTAAGCGTTGGCGAAAAACGGAATTTATCAGGGTACTTTTGCCGACGCCGGTTTTGCCGATGACTAAAACATTGCACTGTCCCACTTGGTTTTCTGCGTCTTTGAAGGCGTAGTAACTTCTATTTAAAAGCTCGTCTAAGGAAAAGTCGTCTGACATGGCGGTTTGCTCCGATAATGGTGGGAGATTAATTAAATACCACCGAATAGAATTCCGATGCTCTACAAACGAAGTCCGCGAAGGCGGACTGAGGAGTCTTAAACATATTGTAGCAATTTGATTTCAGAACTGGTGCAACGTGTAGAGGAGAATTTTGTGTGGCGTGCTGCTAAATGAAAGGTTGTAGAATTTAGTTTAAGCTAGCAATCGATCGACATCAATGCTAAAACCTATGAGGATTTGTTGGCTGCTGGCGGTATCGCCGGATCTAAATGTCAATATTTGATTTTGAGTCATCACGAATATTAAACGGCTTTCGGGAAAAACTAACCAGACTTCCTGACAGCTAGATTCTAAATATTCCTGTGCTTTGAGAAAGACATCTTCAGCGATATCGGTGGGTGAAACTATTTCGGCAATTAAAGGGAAACTTTGGGGTAAAGTGGCAAGGTTGCCAAATTGTGCAACTAATTCGGGTGTGAGATAAGCGACATCAGGGCGGCGAATTTGTCGGTTGGTGAGGCAAGGTGGTGAAATATAAACTTCTCCTCCTTGTTTGCTGGAAATCATGTAATTTGCCCAAGCACAACCCAGGCTTGATTGAATTTTACCATGCTTGAGCGTGGCTCCATTTTTCTCCACAACTTTGCCGTCTACCAATTCCATCTGGTCGGGGGGATGAGCCATGAACTCTTCTAGAGTAAAATGCTTCTGTGCGGCAGTAGCAGTGACCATAGTCATTTCCTCGTTTTTACAAATCGGTTTCAGAACTTGCCTGTATGATGTTCGATCAAACCTTCACCAATGGCGCAAACTCCTCTAACTTCACTTGTAAGTCATCCACCAGCATTAAACGATACCTTTCGGTAGTTTTCAACTTGTGGAGAACATAACTAGCAAACTCATCTCGCCACTTTTTTCTATCAAGTTCATTCGAGATGTTCAGCGCTCTGATTGATAGGTTGTAAGGGTATTCTTCAAAGTTGAGCTCTTTATCATTTTCAAAATCATGCTTTCCTACTGTAAGAGTGATTGTTGAATTACGAAACTCATACCAGTTATCAGTACCATCAGAAACCAGCTCTAATTTAAGAGCCAATAAAAACTCTAATTCTTTGATTAAATGTTCGATGTCCTGTGAAAAGTCTACAAAAATATCTAGTGTGCGAGACATAAAAACCTCCTTTATTGAAACTCAGTAAAAGTGATGTCATAGATATCGCCAATAATTCGGACGCTATCAATTTTTCCGCGTGTAATATTTTTCGCCCTCTGCAAACCTCGTTCAGCCTCAGCTTCTATCAACCCAGACGCCCTAGCATCTATAATTATATCCCTAGCCTGTCCCCCTCGTCTAATCGAATTGTTGATCTGATTTTTTACTGTCGCGCTTGTAGCACCGGCATCTAGACTTTTGAATTCAGTGTGTTTTCCATCTACCTCAGCATCGGGATTTCTACCTCCATCGGTTTTTTCTACCAAGGCTTTAACATTTTTTCCCTCTCTTTCTAGAAATTCAGCAATCGCTCTTTCGGCTTCACCAAAAGCTCTTTCTGATTCATCAATACTGCCACAATTAACCGAATTCTGCTTAGGGGTTTGGTTAGTCCCGTTATTCACCATTTTTCGTTCCTTAAAATTTTGGTGAATTATCGCACATTATGAGCCAAGTCACTTGAGAAAAAGAACCGGGTTTCTCACTTAGTCAATACAATGATTCCTCTCCCATCAGGTTCTACTATTACCCTAATACTAACACTATCTCTAGTTCCTTAAATATGCCATCTTACAGGCTTACCAGCAAAGAAGTTACTTAAACTTTTAGCAAAGACTTAAGATAAGTATAAACTCTGAAACAATAAATTCTCTTTGATTTTCTGACAATTAATGGCACTTTTCCAAGAAGCCTGCTATTACTATTATGGCCGGTAAGGACGATGATTTTATCCCATAACCCTTGTAAAATTAAGTTGGTATTGAGAACACAATGATCGCGCATTAAATGGATTGAAGGAGTTTTTTTAGCCTTTCCTTTGAAATAGGATAATCAATTTCTAATTCTAATAGTCCCTCAATTTTTGATTGCATCTTCTCCTCACCTTTTTCTAGCCCTTTTTTATAATTCGGATCGGCGAGCATTTTCTGATATTCCTTAACTTCGTTTTCAAACATATTTAGAGTTGCATACTCTAATTCAGGGTATTGATTCCTTTCTTCTATATATTCCTCATACTTTTCCTCAGCTATTTTTATTTTTTCATACTCTTCTTTTTTCTTTTCAAAGATTTTACGAATATCATCAGAAAGCTCATAAGTTACTTTTTTTCTATATATTACAAAACATCCTTCTGTCTTTTCTCGATCGGAACTGTGAGGCATGATTTCAACAATTTTGAACATCTTGTTTTCTGTTAATAATAGGCATAAAGAACGTTCGGGAAAATCCTCTTTCGCTTGCTCTATAGTTGTGTGTGCATACGAGTGGAACCAATCTATATCCTCCTTACCCTTAACGAGATTAGTTCCCTTGTCAATAAGAGCAATATCATCAGTGACACCTAGTTTAAGGAATTTACCATCTGGTGGTGTGCTGGTTATCAGTGCTTGATCTTTACGAGAGTGTTTTTCATTATATTTTATTTCATACTCCATAATTTCTTGATCCCACTGAGTCGAGTTACTATATTTATTTGACAAACGATAAATTAATTCTTTTGTTAAATTTAAGTGGTGGATACTAATACATAATTCTCCCTCACATTTAAGACCGAACCCAGTTAGATTAGATGACCCTATGATAGAAAAACCTATTTCTTTATTGTCTATAACACGATTGTCTATAACACGACGGCCTAAAAAACAATAGGCTTTGATATGAAAGTTATTTTTGGGACATATAAAACGAACAGGCTTAGTTTTAATCTTTGTTGATTCTTCGTCGATAAATTTCAATAACTTTTGAATATCACTAGGGTCATTAAAATTATCTTTTTGTCCGATCGCAATCACAACTTCCGTATTTTCATTTAAAGAAGGGTGTACAAGAATCTTTTTTACTTGTTCCACCCCATCATCTTTAACAAAAGCCGAAAATAGATAAATTTTATCCCAAGAGTATTTTTTTGAATCTAATAAAAACTTGATTTCCGTGTCTAAGTTGTCCTTTTCGGATTCTAATTTTTCGGGATTGTCGTATAAGAACAAAAAAGACATCATAAATACCTCCAATTAATTAATATAAAACTTTTTAGGTAAGATGTAAACCACAATTTGATTATCTTCCCTAAAACTGCGCGATCGCACCTAATAAAGTTGACTAAAAACCTAATCAGCCAACTCAATCAAAGCCTACTTCGACTCCGACGGCGGCAACCCCACCAAACGCATAACCGCAGACTGAGCGGACTTAGCCTGTAATTCCCGCGATCGCCTGGGATGTTTGAAAGGTTACTCATGGGCTTAACAAGGGATAGAGAGGGAAACGTATGGAGAAATTATAACTGTTGCAGTCGAGCTTGAACCAATTTTTGAATATTTGTGGCAGAGATCGGATTTATGAGAGTTACGCACAGCAAAGAAACCGGGTTTTTCACTTAGTTAAAGGCTGGGATGCCGTATTTTCGCAAAAAAACCCGGTTTCTAATCACCCGTGTTTTAGTCATAATTTAAAAATGTTCCAGCAGAGATTTTTCTTGTGCATAAACCTTTCGCAGCGACTCCACGGCTATTGATCGCAACATCAATTTAATCACTCCCACCAATCGCCCCCACTCCAACAATTCAGAAACAGAAACAGCTTTATGAAATCTATCCGCATAAAAATCCACCCAAAAATCCGGCGCGTGTCTCTCTTTCTGACTCGCTATCCGGCGCTTCCAATAACCAAAATCTAAACCAGAGGGCGATTCCACTCCCAAAACAGGCGGAAAGTCGGCATAACTCACAAACCGACTCATCCCTTTGGCGTGCACGTACAGGATATGCGCCCAGCACTCGAAGCGATATATTTGTTCTACCTTGATTTTCAGCAGCCGCGCGATCGCCTCTTTTGTCACAAACCGGCTCAATCTGTGTCTGGGGGTTGATTTTGGTCGAAAGCTTGCTAACATAGTTGGTACATCCCACTTGATGGGAATTTTCAATGGTTGATACATCCCACTTGATGGGAATTTCAGATGGTTAATAAATCCCAGTTGATGGGATTTGAACTTTGATAAGCGATCGTCCTTGAGTTTTCCAGGCCTAGGGGCGATCGCTTTTTACATTACAAGTTTATGACTTATATTAGTCAAAAGTCAAGAGGTTATGGGATTAATTAAGTTGCGGGTTCGAGAATTTGCTGCCGAGAAGGGCTGGACGCTGAAAGAAGTTTCAGAGCGATCGGGCGTAGTCTACAGTACCCTCAGAACCTATGCCCGATCGCCTGGATTAGCAACAGTTGATGTGACAGCCTTGCACAAGTTGGCAAGGACTTTTGATTTGTCGATCGAAGATTTGTATGAAATTGTGCAGGAATAGTCGATCGCTTTTACGAACTAATTATCCACTCAATATTATTCGACAGTTGCTAGCATCTGATTGACAGACTCACCCTGTTGTAGTGCTTCCCAATCAGATGTAACAGGTTGGTAAGAACAGTAACACACCACAATTCGCTCCTCAGTATCGGAAGCAAAAAACTGCTGAACGCGAGTAACTACCCAATCTCCATCTTTCCCGTGGGTGACTCCATTACCGGGGTCAGATAGATTTTCATAATCGCGGGTTTTGTCCCCTACTTGAGGAATTTCTGGGTTTTCTTCCCAAGTCCAATTTTCCCAAAGTATATTAGTGAGACCGCCCCTCGGCATAAGCTGACGTTCTTCCCAGCCCGGAGCACTCATGCTTTCGGTTTTGTAGACAATCCAGATTTTTTTTGCCATTTTTCCTCCCTTTCCTTTAATCTTGGTAATCTTGCCACATATCCTGAAACGAGGTTTGTTCCCCCTCAAACACGCAAGCCACATCAGGGGGGGTGTTACGAGTCACTCGGATTTCTTTTAACCGCCAGTGGTATTTTTCGCCCATCTTTTCACAGAGTTCGGGATCTGTAACATGGTGTACGTTTTCTGGCTTTGGATTCGGTACGCGATCGCTCCTCACTTCAGACTTCCCTTACAGTTTAAAAACTAAATGTCTTGCCCTGTATGCGATCGCTCCACCACTGCACACAGCAGCTATGTGTTGTTTTGGTTTTGACTTGCTTCTATTTTTGGTTGCTCAGCCTTCATGACATATTGCTCCATAAATTCCAGCAAAACATCCCTCATATTTTTACCGTCCCTAGCAACAGCCGACTTAAATCGGTTCCGCAGCTCCGGCGGCATTTCTACTCTAATAGCCACAGTCTTGTTTTCATCCATACAGGCTCAAGGCTTTACAACATATACATTTTGACATTTTTATGTAGTTTGCCTAAAAACCAGCTTTTTGCATACAGGTGCATTGTTTTAACTATATGCCCTAGTGCATACTAATGCAATAGTGCAATAAATGCCGTTTTCCGCGAAAAACGCTACAGAGCGTTAATTTAAGTCATTTAGGTATCATTTACGCTCATAAACCCGGTTTCTGCAAAAAATCTTGAGTTTGGCTTTGTTAGTACATTGTGGTCAATTGTAACAACTTTATAAATAAAAAAAGCGCCTGAGTTCCCCCAGACGCATAGCATAAAATCAACAAATTGTCAACTCTAACCTAACCATTCAAAGCCTCAGCACCGCCGCAAACTTCCAGGATTTCCTGAGTAATTGCTGCTTGCCGCGCCTTGTTATAAGTCAGTGTCAAACTACCGATCAAATCGCTAGCATTCTCACTAGCATTGTTCATCGCCGTCATCCGCGCTGCCAACTCGCTAGCAGCAGACTCTTGCAAAGCCCGCAGCAATTGGTTGTTCAAATACAAGGGCAAAAGAGCCTCCAGAATTTGCGCCGGATCTTGCTCGAAAATCATGTCTCTGGGCAAACTCTTCGTAGGTGAAGCAACCTTTTCGCGGGATACTTGAAACTGTCCGCCTTGCGATGTCAAGCGGAAGATTTCATCATCGGGAGTTTCCAAACCTTGGGGGTCGAGGGGCAGCAAAGTTTGAATTACCGGACGCGAACTAATTAATGACACAAACTTGGTGTAAATTAGCTCAACTCTGTCCACAGTTCCCGACAGGAACAAAGAAAGCAATTCGTCAGCAATTTGCGCGGCTTCCGGTGCTGTGGGAATTTGTTCTAAGTTAGCGTAAGTAGCATCGATCGGCTGTTCGCGGCGCTGGAAATACTGAGTAGCTTTGCGTCCTACCAACACGTATTTGTAGTCTAAGCCTTCAGCTTTGATTTCCTTAGCGCGATTTTCGGCGTATCTGATGATGTTGCTGTTGTAGCCGCCGCACAAACCCCGATCGCCCGAAACTACCAACAGTCCCACCGATCGCACTTCGCGTTTTTTCAGCAGCGGCAAATCCAGGTTTTCAAACTGCAAGCGTTCCGCCAAACCGTACAATACCTCTGCCAGTCGATCGGCAAAAGGTCGAGTAGCAGTCACCTGTTCTTGAGCGCGGCGCACCTTTGCAGCGGCCACCAAGCGCATTGCTTCTGTAATCTTTTTAGTGTTCTTGACCGACTTAATGCGATCGCGAATAGTTTTCAGATTTGCCATAACTTTCTCCTTAGTTCTTAGCCTTTATTTCCGAGTTTTTAGTTCCTAGTCATCAGTTTTTCAGCTTAGCTACGGTAGGGACACGGCACCGTGTCCTTCTTCGTGTCAACTTAAGACCCAAACCACCTGTATCTCTCGTTTTTTTCAAAGTCTCGATCCCCCTAAATCCCCCTGGTTGTTGGGGGACTTTGAATGCTCTTGTCCCCCCCTTCTTAAGGGGGGCTAGGGGGGATCTGTGACTTAACTAATGACTAATGACTGATGACTAATGACTAATTACGCAGAAACCAAGAAACTTTGCTTGTATTCAGTGATGCCTTCTTTCAGCAGCTTTTCAGCTTCATCAGTCAAAGCTTTTCCGCCTTGAACAATTTCGCCGTACTTCGGCTTGCTAGTCCGCAAATAGTCGCGCAAACCAACAGTAAACTTGCTGACTTTTTCCACTGGGATGTCATCCATATAGCCGTTAATACCGGCATAGATTACAGCCACTTGCTCGTTCATCGGCAGAGGCGAACTTTGGGGCTGTTTCAACAGTTCGCGCAAGCGCTGACCGCGCGACAATTGATTCTGAGTAGCTTTATCCAAGTCAGAAGCAAACTGAGAAAATGCTGCCAGTTCTTCAAACTGTGCCAATTCCAATTTCACCTTACCGGCTACTTTTTTCATCGCCTTAGTTTGAGCCGCTGAACCTACCCGCGATACCGAAATACCGGGGTTTACTGCCGGACGCAAACCAGCGTTAAACAAGTCAGAAGAAAGGAAGATTTGACCGTCGGTAATCGAAATTACGTTCGTCGGAATGTAAGCAGAAACGTCACCAGCTTGGGTTTCGATAATTGGCAAAGCAGTCATGCTGCCTTCGCCCAAATCGTCGCTCAATTTAGCAGCGCGTTCTAGCAAGCGAGAGTGCAGGTAAAACACGTCTCCGGGATAAGCTTCGCGACCGGGAGGACGGCGCAGCAACAGAGACATTTGGCGGTAAGCTTGTGCTTGTTTGGAAAGGTCATCGTAAATGACCAAAGTGTGCTTGCCTTTGTACATGAAATACTCGGCTAAGCTAGCACCTGTGTAGGGAGCCAAGTATTGCAGGGTTGCGGGGTCGCTAGCGTTGGCTGCTACTACGATCGTGTAGTCCATCGCGCCCTTTTCTTGCAGGACGTTGACGATGTTAGCTACTGTAGAAGCTTTTTGACCGATCGCCACGTAAACGCAGATTACGTTTTCCGATTTTTGGTTGATGATTGTGTCGATCGCGATCGCAGTTTTACCGGTTTGTCTGTCACCGATAATCAGTTCCCGCTGTCCTCTTCCCACCGGAATCATCGCATCAATAGCGGTAATTCCTGTTTGCATGGGTTCGTAAACAGAACGGCGAGAAACAATCCCCGGTGCCGGAGATTCAATCAAGCGAGATTCAGTAGTTTTAATTTCTCCTTTGCCGTCAATTGGACGGGCCAAAGCATCAACTACGCGTCCCAACATTGCTTCACCAACGGGGACTTCAGCAATTCTGCCAGTAGCAGTAACTGCCGAACCTTCTTGAATGCCGAGGCCTTGACCCATCAACACTGCACCGACGTTATCTTGTTCCAGGTTCAGTGCAATGCCCACCGTGCCGTCGGCAAATTCTAGCAATTCTCCAGACATGGCTTTATCCAAGCCATAAATCCGAGCAATGCCGTCGCCTACTTGCAGAACAGTACCGACGTTAGAGACTTTTACGTCTTGGTCGTACTGCTCAATTTGCTGGCGAATAATGCTGCTAATTTCGTCAGGTCTGATTGCTGCCATGTTAGTTATTATTTGTCAGTTGTCAGTTGTTAGTTGTCTGTCGATGTTTTCCGCAAGAAAGAATAGGGATTTGGTAGTAAGAATTGGGGAATAACAGCTCGAAAACAGAAATTAATTTATTCCTAATTCCTGTTTGATTCTTCCCTTGTTCTTTCTTCCTTCTTCCTTCTTCTATCCGTTACATAATCCGTTGCCGAACCTCCTGCTTCCTTAAATCAGGAATTCAAGCGAAGTCCCAGACGGCGCAATTGTCCACGCAGGCTGGCATCAATTACTTGAGAGCCTACTTTGATTACCACACCGCCGATTAAATCTGCGTCTATTTTGGTTTCAATTTCTACTTGACTAGCGCTGGTCATCGCCTGCACTTTCTCGCGCACAGTCTGCTGTTGAGCGTCTGAAAGCGGGACTGCCGATGTAACTTCCGCCAATACTGTTTGGTTGAGTTCTCGGAGCCTTGCCAAGTATTGTTTGCCAATTCCTTCTAAAAAAAGAATTCTTCCTTTGTCTACTAATAGCTTCAGAAAGCTGTGCATCAAGGGGCTCATTTCTTCACCCGCTATTTGCTGAATCACAGCTTTTTTAGCATCCGGTTTTATCAGCGGATTGGCTAAAAATTGACGCAAGTCTTCCGAACCTTCTAGCAGGCTCAGCAAGGAACGAATATCTTCGCCAAACTTGTCTGAGAGATTGTTGGACTGAGCCAGTGACATCAAGGCAGATGCGTAAGGCTGTAAGACTTCTGTGCTGACTGTACTCACGTTTTAGCCTCCCAGTAACGCAATGCTGCGATCGATTAATTGGTGTTGAGCGCCCTCGTCCAAGCTAGTTTTTAGCTGGCTTTCCACCTTTGCTAATGCCAGAGATACAACCGCCGATCGCAGTTGGGCGATCGCTCTTTCCCGCTCCGCTTCCAACTCTTGACCTGCTGTTGCTCTCATTCTTTCAACGTCTTGCGCTGCCTGAGCTAGAATTGCTTCTTTTGCTTTCTTGGCAGTTTCTTCAGCCGCGGCACGAATTCGTTCCGCTTCTGCTTGCGCTTGAGTCAATTTTTGCTGTTGCTCTGCTAGAGCTGCTGCTGCATCTTTTTGGCGTTTTTCTGCTTCTTGAATCGCCTCTTGGATGGCCGAACGCCTCTCTGTCAGGATTTTACCTACAAATCCGCGCCCGAAATAAAACAGCACTGCAATAATAATGACCAGGTTAATCAGGTTGGTTTCTAAAATATCGAAATTTAAACCGAAACCACCTTCGCCGCTAGCTTCTGTGGCTAGCAATAAAACAGTCCCCATGATACTCTTCCATAATTGCGCGTGCAGATTGGGTGAAGCGATTTTAGATTTGAGATTCCATCAAAAATCTAAAACTCTTCTGTCTCGCTATTTGGCCAGCGACTGCCCTAATAGCTTTTCGAGAATTTGGCCGCTGAGCGCGTCTACTTGTTGTTCTAGTGAGCGCATTGCTTCTTGCTTTTGCTGCTCTATTTCTTGCCCAGCCTTTTCTCGCGCGACTTGAGCTTCTTGTTGAGCCTCAGCTACTTTTGCTGCCCCAATTTTTTGGGCATCAGCTTGAGCAGCAGCAATTACTGATTGAGACTGTTTGCGAGTTTCTCCCAGTTTTTGCTCGTACTGCTGCGCTAGTTGCTGAGCTTTTGCCAAGCGTTCTTGCGCGGAGACTTGAGTGTTGCGAATGTAATCGGCGCGATCGTCAATTGACTTGCTGAGCGGCTTGTAAAAAATTACATTCAAGACTGCGACTAGAATTAAAAACTGCACCGCCATCAGAGGCAGCGTAGCATCTATATCAAACAGTCCCCCTTCCTTAGCCGCTTCTTCAACTGCTAGTAATACTGTCCAGTGCATCATGATTTTTTGACGGCTTCCATCTAATTCGCTTAATCGATTTTAGATTTGAGATTTTGGATTAGAATCGCCAAAACCTCAAATCTAAAATTTCCAATTATTATGCGAAGGGGTTGGCAAACAGCAGCACTAGGGCTACGACCAAACCGTAAATTGTGAGCGCTTCCATGAACGCCAAACTCAACAGCAAGGTGCCGCGAATTTTACCTTCTGCTTCCGGCTGACGGGCAATACCTTCTACAGCCTGACCTGCTGCATTACCTTGACCGATGCCAGGGCCGATTGCAGCTAAACCTACTGCCAAAGCGGCGGCAATTACGGAAGCGGCAGCAACTGTTGGGTTCATGATGATTTTCCTTATCTAAAGTACAAAATTGAGAACAGATAGTCTACAGAATTGTCCGATTTAACGGGAGAAAGTTTGAGTTCAGAATTTTTCTTTTTCCTCCTTCATTCTTCGCCGTTTATCGTTAGTTAATCGTGGTGTTCTTCGCCGTGACCGCCTTCTAGAGCTTCACCTATGTAGGCTGCGGCTAAGGTTGCAAAAATCAAAGCTTGAATTGCACTGGTAAATAGTCCCAGAACCATCACTGGCAGAGGAACAAATAAAGGCACTAGCAACACTAGCACTCCGACCACCAATTCGTCCGCAAGAATGTTGCCAAACAAACGGAAACTTAGGGACAGAGGCTTAGTGAAATCTTCTATGATTTTGAACGGCAACATGAAAGGTACCGGTTCAACATAGTGGGCGAAATACCCCAAGCCGCTTTTGCTGAGACCTGCATAAAAATATGCTAGAGAAGTCAGCAGTGCAAATGCTACCGTCGTGTTGATGTCAGCGGTAGGAGCTCCCAATTCGCCTGATGGCAGCTTAATCAGCTTCCAAGGAATTAGAGCGCCAGACCAGTTTGACACAAAGATGAACAGAAATAATGTACCAATAAACGGTACCCAAGGGCGATATTCTTTTTCCCCAATTTGGTTTTTAGCCAAGTCCCGAATAAATTCCAGCGCATACTCCATAAAATTTTGCATTCCGCTGGGAATTCGCTGGATTTTGCTGGTTCCTAAAATCGAAACTACGACTAAAACAGCAATTACAAACCACGAGGTTAGAAAAACCTGTCCATGCACTTTCAGATTGCCGAGTTGCCAGTACAACTGCTGGCCCACTTCCAATTTGGCGAGGGGGAAACGATTAAAGGTGTTTAGAACGTCAAGCATTGCCATTCAACGGGCTTCCCCATACAAATCGATGAGTTGAGTTTTGCTCTTCTTACCTGACTTACCTGTAATCTAGTGCTAATGCACTTCGGATCACGTAAACCATCAGCGCAGCTTTGTAAGTCAGAAATCCCAAAAATATCGGTAAAATCTGTAGCTGATTCCACTGTGTTCCTACTATCATCACCGCGAAAAACAAACCGAGCCTTGTCTTGCTGATGCGTTGATTTTGGCTGCCGATTCGTTCAACGTCTCTAGCCAACATCTTTAAGTAAACCACACCTGTGACCGCCCCAAGCAAATAATTCAGGGCAATGTTGAGGGAGTAAAAAATCCAAACGGAGATAAAAATAATCGCCGTAAAAGCAAGGGTGTACGCCAACAACTCTTGTTGGAGGCGATAAAAGTCTTGCATGGGATTCGTTGTCTCGGACGAGACTGTCGAGACTGTTGAGACTGTGCCAGCTTGAGGAATATCCTCGGTTGCTGGTGTGGGTTCGGTGGGTGTGTTTTGCGTGTTCACGAAGCTCAGAAACTAATGCAGGTAGCAGGCGAGTGCTTTGCAAACTCAGAAAAATAATACCACGCTGCGGTAACAATACTTAAAATTAAATTAATCATAACTTGTCGGAATTCGGTGTCTGGCGCTTCGGAAACCTCAAGCCGTTAAATGTCCGATCGACCTCACCCTAAGTCTCCCACCGCCAGACCACACTATTTTACACATTGTTCTAATTTTTCTCACCGAGTTACTCTCACTAAGTGAGATAGCGACCGAGGACGATCGCGCGAATCGATCAGGTAACTCTCCCTTGTCTGCCTTTGCGCGCTACAAGAGTTAATTCAAATTCGATCTCATTCAATAACCTTAAACTCTTGAAGCGCCGGAATGAAATTTTTATTCTCGTGGCTCGATCTACTAAGCTTAATCAAAGCAAATCGCTGTAGAGGCTGCAAACTCGCCCACTGGGCCAAAGAAATTTTCACGCCGAGCTCTTGCGCTTTTGCAGAAACCGACTCCGGTACAGTTGCAGCATCCATCCACGGGGGATTTTCATCAACAGCCAAATCAGTTCCCGGTTTGCCTGTCTGTTGAATTAATATTTGATTTAGCTTTTCTCGGTAATCAATAATTTCTGCTTCTGTCAAGCAAGGTAACTCTACAAGACTTTGCCGTTCTGCTTGGTTAAAATGATTCCAATCCTGCAGCTTCAATTTAATGCCGCAAGTATCTAACTTGAGACGTACTTGCATGGGGATGCAGCGCAAAGCTTCGACAAAATCAGCTTCAAATTCAAAGAATGTCATAGATGTATAGACTTGCAAACTAGATTTATTTTATTAACCGCAGAGGACGCAGAGAGCACAGAGTAAGAGAAGAGAGAGAAATCGATGCAGGTTTTTTGCTTTCTATCAATAATTGCAGAAAATGCGATCGGCATTTATAATTAAATAATATTACAAACTATTGACATGGATACCGTAGACTACCTTCGGATTAGCTTGATAGACCGCTGCAACTTCCGCTGTCTCTACTGTATGCCGGAAGGTAGCGAGTTGGACTATGTATTGCAGCAGCAGTTGTTAACTCACTCGGAATTGCTAACTCTGCTGCGGGAAGTTTTTATACCTGTGGGATTTACCAAGTTTCGGTTGACGGGTGGGGAACCGCTGCTGCGGCCTGGGGTGGTGGAATTGGTGAGGTCGATCGCATCTTTGCCGGAAACGCGAGATTTGTCAATGACAACTAACGGCTTTTTGCTGGCGGGAATGGCGGAAAATCTCTACAATGCTGGTTTGCGCCGGATTAATATTAGTTTGGATTCCTTGGAACCGGAGACTTTTGATAAGATAATTGGTAGTCGGGGACGATCGCGATGGACGCAGGTTTGGGAGGGAATTCAAGCGGCTTATCAAGCTGGATTCGACCCGCTGAAACTGAATGTTGTAGTAATTCCCGGTGTGAATGACGGCGAAATATTGGATTTAGCGGCGTTAACAATTAACCGGAATTGGCACGTTCGATTTATTGAGTTTATGCCGATCGGGAATGGGGATTTATTTGGCGATAAAGGTTGGGTAGCATCAGCCGAATTGCGGCAACAAATTAGCGACAAATACGGGTTAGCCGAGTCGGGAGTGCGCGGAAATGGGCCGGCGGATGTGTTTCAAATTCCGGGGGCGAAAGGCACTTTAGGATTTATCAGCCAAATGTCGGAGTGTTTTTGCGATCGCTGCAACCGGATGCGTTTGTCTGCTGACGGGTGGCTGCGGCCTTGTCTGCTGAACGAAACGGGTCAAATTGACTTAAAAACTGCTTTACGGAATGGAGTGTCTACAGGCGAATTGCGCGATCGAGTGCGGCACATATTAGAGATGAAACCGGAGATTAATTTCAAGCAGCGAGATTCGGGAACTACTCAAGGAAATTACAGCCGCACCATGTCTCAAATCGGCGGGTGATATCAATTCCGATTTTAGTATTCCCTCGATATTCTCTCCCCCTCTCTGTAATCTCTGCGTTCTCTGTGGTTAATTATAAATCAGGTATTTAACGATGAACACCATCTCGATCGCCATTTCAGACCGGCTGATGCTGAAGCTACAAAAAGTTGCTGCCCAGATGAATGTATCCATCGAAGAATTAGTCTTGATGAACATTGAAAGCTCGATCGCGCAACGAGAAAATCCCGCAGCAAATACCGATCGAGATATTTGCAATCAAAATGCTGAAATTGCGATCGAGGTAATTGACAAATTTTATACTCTTGCTACGGAATGGCAAAGTGAAGTTGCGGGAATGTCTTCGACAGCTCAAATGTCTCAGCATCCTGCATATCAGGAAATTATTAATATGGGTTATCCAGTCGTGCCGCTGTTGCTATCGGAACTGCAAAAGAATCCCCTTTACTGGTTAGCTGCATTGAATGCAATTACGGGTGAAAATCCCATTAAACCGGAACAAAGGGGAAGGGTAAAACAGATGGCATCAGCTTGGATAGAGTGGGGTAAAGAGCGAGGCTACGCGATTGAAGAGAATGTATAGATTCTACTTAAGACAAACTTTGTAAATCTTCCTCAGATAGGTGAGCTATTTTCATCAAGGCTCTTAAGGTTCCAATTTTCAAATCTTGATTCCGGTGAACGGGAATTGACAAAATTTGTCCTATTTCGGCGTTTTCATAGATATGATGACTGCCAGTAACTCTTTTCAAAACCCAACCTTTCTGCTCTACTATTTTGCACAGTCGCTTCCCTGAAATAGATTTCATACAGCAATTTCAACAATTTTATCTGTGGAGGCAATTGCTTCACGACTATTAGCAACATCGAGCCAACCTTCAATCGCATCTTTTAAATTAGCCATCACTTCTTCCATAGTATCTCCTTCGGTAATGCACCCAGGAAGTGCGGGAACTTCAGCCCAATAGCCACCTTCTTCTGCGGGATGGATGATTGCTCTAATTTTCATACATTTATTCAGTCATTTGTTAAGGATATTATAACGATTATTAATAAATACAGGAAATTATAGTCGCCGGACCATGTCTCAAATCGGTGGCTAATTATCTATTATCAGCGATAAGTCAGTCTGAAGTAACGCCCTCGTCTTGCGCGCGGATAGATCATAAGCTGGCGTTGCCTGTCCTAGGCCGCAGGAATTCGATATTCAACTCTAGTTTCTCTCCTAGCCACAAAGAATGTTTCGTATGGTCGGCCACATCGTCGCCTGTTTCAGGGTGAATGAGAATATTGAGTCCCTCACGATTCAGCATTAACCAGGGAACCACTTTGCCAAACTGGTCTGGTAAAAATGCAACTTGATACATCGCTTGGGGGTGGGGGCCAATGGGTTTGTCATGCCAACGCCCAAGCTGCACCTCAAACTGAGTCAATCCTTCTCGTACACGCGCAGCCGCATCGCGATTATCAGCGTCGAAGTAAATATGTCCATGAAAACCAACGATGTTAATGGTGTCTTCTTTCATCATTTTCAGTGGATTATTGAGCAGAGAGCAACAACTTTATATTAGCTTAACGTGCTGAATATTTTATTCACTCCTGTAAACTCCTTAAGTTGATATAGCAAGTCTATTTGAGTCATGAATGTAGAATAACCTGAAACGCTTGTGATGAGTGAATCGATTGTTTACAAATCAAATGGTTTTGCTATATATCCTCACTCTTTGCTTTTTTTGTTTCATGCTAGGACAATACCCGTATACTCTCTGCTTCTCTATTTCCAAACTGACTAATGATGTCGATTTCATTTGGTAGCATTTGAAGAATTTTAGAGGTTGAGCAATTGCCAACACGGAGATAAATTTGGGAGGATGACCGTAAAGTAAACTCCGTTGATGAAAGTCAGAATCTTTGGAAACAATCACAAAATAATTTGTCTTTGCATATTCCCAAATTGGTGCAGGTTTTTGTGGGGTAATGGGATTCTATTTACACTGATTTTTTCTATAGTCCCAAGGTGGACAAGGATTATTTTTACTCCATAGTCCGATTCGCTGCTGTTGGGCGGTAGTCTGAGCTTGACGCAATTCTTGAGCGATATTGATACATTTACCAATACCAATGTAATGTTCATAAACCCATGCTTGCCCTTCTTGCACCAGTTGCAAATTAATATTTTTATTGCCGAAAACTACCAAAACTACCAATAATTTATCTCCATATACGTTTTTATATACAGGTTGAACTTTGATTGATGTACCTTTTGGAAGTAGTGTTTTAAGGCGATTATATGCCTCTTTTCCACCTTCTTGATTTCTTTCAGGTGTGTCAATGCAAGCCAACCTTACTGTTATATTTTGTCCTTTATTACTGCGAACAGTGAGTGTATCGCCGTCTTCAATACTCACTACTTGGGCGTTAATAACTTGTGCTTGAGCAGCTTGAGCAAAGATCATTATTTTCTTTTATTTTTCAGTTTTTTAGGTGGTAGTTAATCTAACTATACCTGTTTTTGAGTTTATACTATGGATATTTTTGAATTTGATAATATTTTATGTCAAGATATGTGTCTTCTCGATGTAGCTGCAAAGGTTACAGGACTTAGGCGGGGAAAGTGTAGTTTCCCCGCCTAGCTGGATTTATAGATGTTTCAGCCTCTAAATCACGATATGCTCTTATCCTGATTTAGTGAGATTTGTTGGTCTTCTTAACTGGTTCCCAGGCCTTAGCCTGGGAACCGAGATCCAGAGGCTCTGCCTCGCTAACGGATAAAAACAAAAACAGGAGGCAGAGCCTCATGGAATGCGTTCCCAGGCTAAGGCCTGGGAACGAGCAAACACCTACGCTTTGCGCTTCCGACGGCGAATCAGCACACTCATCACTTGCTTCGGATTAGCTGCACGCTGTACGGGACTCCAATCGCCCACTTCGGCAAATCCCAGGCGGTACAAAGTGAGTATGGTTTCCCTGACACCCTTGGGCGAACCTGTCACCGTTACACACACCACATCCTGTTCCGATTCTGCTGCTGAGCCGTCATTTGGCAGATCGAATTTGTTGTCGTCAGGCAAGAATTCCTGTGACATAATTATGTTCTCCTGGTTTTGGGTTTTCTAGAAAAACCCAAAAACCCAGCCGCCCCGCATTTCAAGACATAGCAGGGCGGCTACAGAGGATGTTAAGATACTCCGTTAGCCTCCAGACTGCTGTGATCAGTTTGGCGGTTAGCTGTCCATTGCTGTTACCAGCAGCTTTGGGCAGTGCAACTAGATTTTTGGGCGACGCGGGCTACTTCCTCTACAAGCAAAGCAACCTCTAACTTCAAAGCGTAGCCGCAGAGGGGGGCCTGTGTCAATCCATTTGGGATTTTAGGAGTAAGATAAAATGAACCGCGAGGCACGCGGACGCGAAGGAAGAGAAAGAAAGAGATGCAGTTCTTCCTTCGCGCACTTCGCGTCTTCGCGGTTCGTTCAAAGAATGAAAAAGCGCTATAATTTCGGTGTTAGCAAAATGAGCTGTTTTGATAAGATCGATCGCACTTCATCCAATCCCATCTCCACATCCGCCAAAATCTCCCCAACAGTTTTGGTATTGCAAGCTTGCAAAAACTCAAATTCTGCACTTGACAAATTGAGCAATTGGTAGTTGCAATCAAACACTTGTTGACTCGGCCAACCGTGCATACAACCACTCAACTCTGGAATTGCCGCCAAAAGAGCCTGATCGTCCGACCAATCAATTTTATTAACCGGCTTTTTGCCCAAGAAAAACTCGTAATGAGTGATTTCCGTATCCAACAATTCAATTAATCGATAAAGCTCCCGTTCCGTCAAACCCTGAGCTCTTTCTATCAATTCCGGCGCTTTGCCCAAAAGTCTTTCTAACTGCCAATATCCCGGATTTGAAAAACCAATAAATTCCAATCCCGAAGCATCAATTAACTCGAACAAAGTCTCAATATTGTAGTCAATTTCCTGCGGGTGAACATACATATCAGCAAAACATTCGTCCCGCTGATTTTCTCCTGCCCAACGCTGTTTTTCGTACTTGACAAGACGGTTGTTTTCTGGTAAAGAAGCAAAGATTTGACGACCTACTTTCACACCATCGGGATAGTCACCTTTTTGCGGGCCTTGGAGAAGTGCGATCGCCTTTTGCATGAGTTGAATTTCCCAGCGTCCGAGCTCAGCATACACAAAAATGTGCATCAAACCGCCCGCCGCCAACTTCGCCGCCAGCGCTTGAATGCCCCGGATCGGATCTGGTAAGTGGTGCAGCACGCCCACGCAGTTGATCAAATCAAACTCGCCCTCTAACTCGGCGGCATCGTACAGGCTGAGGTGGCGAAAATCAGCTTCCCGCGCTCCCGATCGGCGACAGCGTTCTTGTGCTACCTTCAAAGCACCCGCACTCAGGTCGATCGCCGTCACCGAAGCTTCAGGATTGAGGTGAATCAGATAATCGGTGCTCGAACCAGTGCCGCAGCCAGCATCTAAAATCCGAATATCGAGTTTTGGCGGCTTTTGGCCAGTGCAAAAATTGTAAGCATCAGGCCAACTCCAGCGCCAGTTGTACCCAGGAGGCGGTTCATCTGACAAAGGATCGGGCGGGAAAGGGAAAGTATCGTAAAGCCGCCGCACGGCAGCACTGATATCAGGCGTAGTATCCATAGGTGAGGTAATTGTGCGTGAGTTTGGAGATTGGTTGTCAGTAGCTACGGACGAACAGCGCGACGCGATGCACTTCTATTGCTTCCTTACTGGCAACCAAAGTGGCGTCTCGCCAAGTTGGGAAGCCTAAGAGAGAGGGATCGGGCGATCGACTAACCCCTGGTAGCCAAGCCCTGACAGCTTCTGCGTAATAAAACTTATCATTTTTTCTCATATAAGCTCTCTTAAATCTATACAATAAATCTCGACAGGCTTTTTAACAAACAAGGACTGTCAATAGCCCACCGCTGAACTGTCGAGTAAAGCGGAGGCGTCTTTCCGCAGAAAGTCAACAGCCCCGAAACAGGCAGAAGAAAATTTTTGATTTTCTTTTCCTTTAATTCAAGGCACTGGCTGCAATCGCCCAAAGGCAACTCTCCTGCCGAGTCTTTTTTTCCACGGGTATACCGGCGGATCGCAGCGGAGGGAGTACCCCGTGCCTGCCTTCGGATCGGACATTTCCCCGCAGGCAGAAAGATGAAACCAAAACATTTTAATCTAAGAAAGTAAGCGCGCCCGAACCTCGTGACAGGTAAAGGCAAAAAGTAAACAAAGCAAAAATACCTACTTTGACCTGCATCAGAAGGCAAGGTTAGTCTGGTTAAATGCTGCAACTATTTGGATAGGGAGCTAAGGAGTCTAATGACTGTAAAAGCAAGTGGTGGAAGCTCGGTTGCGCGTCCGCAACTATATCAAACTGTACCGGTCGCAACAATTTCGCAAGCAGAACAGCAAGACCGCTTTCTACAGCGGGGCGAACTCAGCGAACTGGCAAGTTATTTCAGTTCCGGGGCTCTTCGGATCGATATCTCTGCGACGCTGACCCAAAACTCGGAACTGATAGTATCCCGCGCAGCCAACCGGATTTTTACCGGCGGTTCCCCGCTGGCATTTTTGGAAAGACCACAAGAACCTGCGATGGCTGTAGCAGGCGTGGCTCGCGGCGGCTCGGCGAATGTCTCTGAAGGCATGAAACTGGGAAATGTCACCTACGTAGAAAGCCGCGCTGGCGGCAACGGCGGTGGCGGCGGGTTCTTGGGGCTGGGAAATCTATTTTCTGGCAACGGTGGCGGCTACAGCGGCCCAATCCCAGCAGGATTTCAGCCGATCAATGTCTCGCGCTATGGCCCGGGCAACATGACCAAATCTCTGCGGGATTTGAGCTGGTTTTTGCGCTACATCACTTACGCGATCGTAGCTGGCGACCCGAACATTATTTCGGTGAACGTGCGCGGATTGCGGGAAATCATCGAAAATGCTTGCTCTTCGGCAGCCACAATTGTGGCAATGCAGGAAATGAAGGCAGCATCTTTGGGCTATTTCAGAAAAAATGCAGAGGCAAGTGCGATCGTCGGACAGTATTTCGACGTAGCAATTACCGAATTCAAAGCTCCCACACCTTCAGACAAGGTGCGGCAGCGCGAAAGCAATGACCAGCAAGGCTTGCAACTGCCTCAAATCTACTTCAACGCAGCCGAGCGGCGATCGAAATTCGTCATGAAAACCGGCCTGTCTTCGGCCGAAAAGCTAGAAGTAATCAAAGCAGCTTACCGCCAAGTATTCGAGCGCGACATTAGCCGCGCATACAGCCAAAGCATTTCTGACTTGGAATCCAAGGTCAAAAATGGCGAAATCTCGATGAAAGAGTTTATTCGCCGCCTTGGCAAATCTCCTCTGTACCGTCAGCAATTCTACGAGCCGTTTGTCAACAGCCGCGCTGTAGAACTTGCCGCCCGCCACTTCCTCGGCCGCGGTTTGAGCTCGCGGGAGGAATTTAGCAAGTATTTTGCGATCGTCAGCAAAGGCGGCCTGCCAGCCCTCGTAGACGCGATGGTCTATTCCCAGGAATATTCCGATTACTTCGGCGAAGAAACAGTGCCTTACCTACGCGGTTTGGGCCAAGAAGCTCAGGAGTGTCGCAACTGGGGCCCGCAAATTGATTTGTTCAATTTCAGCGCTCCGTTCCGCAAGGTTCCTCAGTTCATCACCTTGTTTGCCGGCTACAACCAGCCTCTGCCAGACCAGCACGTTTACGGTGTTGGTAATGACCCCTTAGAAATTCAGTTCGGCGCGATTTTCCCCAAAGAAACTCGCAACCCCAAGAGCCGTCCGGCTCCCTTCGGCAAAGACACTCGCCGTATCCTGATCCGTCAAGGTGCGGGGATTGACAATCAGTTGAGCAATCCGGCGGCTCGCGGTGCTGCTCCTGGTTCTCTGGGCCCCAAGGTCTTTAAATTAGACCAGTTACCGAGCAACTATGTTGCTTCCAAGAAAACTGCCCGCGGTGTCTCCAGCAGCTACAGCAATGCTTCCAGTGTCAAATTTACCGAAAGTTCGACTCAAGCGGTGATTCGGGCTGCTTACCTGCAAGTGTTTGGTCGCGATGTGTTCGACGGCCAGCGCCAAAAGGTGGCGGAAATTAAGCTGGAAAACGGCGAGATTCCGATGCGCGAATTTATTCGGATGTTGGCGAAGTCTGACGTGTTCCGCAATATGTACTGGAGCAAGCTCTACGTTTGTAAGGCGATCGAGTACATTCACCGCCGACTCCTGGGACGCCCTACCTACGGCCGTCAGGAAATGAACGCTTACTTTGACATTTGCGCTAAGAAGGGTTTCTACGCGCTGGTCGATAGCATCCTGGACAGCACGGAGTACAACGAAGCTTTCGGGGAAGATACAGTGCCCTACGAGCGCTATGTAACTCCCGGTGGTTTGTCGATGCGGACGATGCGATCGGGTTCCGTCGCTGAGCAAAATGTCCAAGCTAAGACTCCTGAAACTCCTCGATTTATCGAACTCGGCACTGCGCTCGATCGCGGCGAATTCGAGTTACAAAATAGCCTCGCTCAAGGTGTCAGCAAGCGGCGCGAACAAACTAAGGTGTTCAAGCTGACGACTACTTCGGACAAAGTAGCTTTGAAAACTTTAATTCAAGCTGCTTACCGTCAAGTTTTTGAACGCGACTTGAATCCCTACGTTGTGAAGAATGAATTCACGGCGCTGGAAAGCAAACTGGGCAACAATGAAATCAATCTCAAGGAGTTCATTGAAGCTTTGGGCTGCTCATCGCTGTACGTCAAACAGTTCTACGCACCTTATCCCAATACTAAGGTGATTGAGTTGGGAACGAAGCACTTCTTGGGCCGCGCTCCCCGCAATCAAGCGGAGATTCGGACGTACAACCAAATCTTGGCAAGTAAAGGAATTAAGGGCTTTATCAACGCCATGTTGAACAGCGTTGAATATGCCGAGGCGTTTGGCGAGGATACTGTTCCTTACCGTCGCTTCCCGACTCTGCCGGCTGCGAATTTCCCGAATACCGAAAGGCTGTACAATCAACTCACCAAGCAGAATGATGAGTTGGTAGTTCCAAGCTTTGAGCCAGTAGCTGCTACTGACAGAAGCTAGATTGATTTGAGGTTTTAGATGTTAAATTAGCAAAAATTTAACATCTAAAATTAGTTGAAGGGCTGGTGTAATGCCAGCCTTTTTTTTGTATAATTGGGTGATTTTTAACCGCAGATAAAGAGGATATAAAAGTTTTATTTTAGTTGGGATAAAGACTTTTTTAAATAACCGCAGAGGACGCAAAAATCTCATGGTTAGGGAAGAGAGAGTGTGCTAAGAAAGCCATTTTCTACTAAAATAAGAGATTTAGTAAGGAGAAATATAGGAAGAAACCGGGTTTCTGAAGAAAGCGTGGGGCAGTCTTAGTTTCATTAAACTGGTACGATTCTAGCATCCGTTTTGGGGCAAGATCCAATCTGCCGAATCGGTGCCGCCAAAAGTGTTAAATCTGCCACGGGATTGGCTGAAGCAATTAGATTTTAGGTTTGAGATTTGAGCCTATGTTGACTTGATAACTGCATGGGGGCGGGTGCAAGTTCCCGCCCTTTATATATTCGGTTAACCGTACTCAAATAGCCACTTTGACGGGAGAACATTACCGCCCACTCTTCGTCGTTGATTTCATTCAATATACAAAATTGCGGCACAGACAGAGCGATTGCCTAGTTATCGGGTATTAGTGATTTCCCTTCATTCTGTGTCGGCAAAAATTAGGTATAATTGGTGAGTGCGTATGATGATAAAAGTTTAAAAAAAGAATAGCCAGGGAGGGAAGAACCCCACCCCGATAGTGATGAGTCATTACCATCTAAAATCTACAATCTCAAATTTAAACTCTAAAATTTTATGAGCTAAATTAAGATATTGACCGCAAAATAAAACAGCAGAATAAACGGGCCAATTGTGCTGATTATTACCATAGCAAAACGAATAAGGTATTAGGGCATAATGTTGTGAAAGATGGAACAGGGTATGGAACTAAATTTACAGAAATTTTATAGCGCCTGCAATCCCAGCTACACCCTGGCAGTAGCAAATCAACAAGACCGACAATACTATATCGATTTCTCTTCAGTGCGGGGCGGCACAATCGTAGAACAATTGGAGCGCACCATCAGCCGTCTGTCCCCCGATGCACCTACCTGTCAATTATTCACCGGTCACATCGGCTCTGGTAAATCAACAGAATTGCTGCGGCTGCAAGCTCAATTGCAGCAACAAGGATTTCATGTTGTTTACTTTGAGTCGAGTAAAGACTTAGACATGGCAGATGTAGATATCACTGACATTTTGTTGAGCGTTGCTCGTCAGGTGAGCGAAAGCATTGAGAAAATGAAAATCAAGCTGCAACCGACGGGTTTTAAAGCTTTGCTCAAAGGGGTTGCTGATGTTTTTCAAACTCAAATAGACTTGAGCGCTGAAGCTAATGTCCCTGGTTTTGGGGAAATAAATGCCAGCACGGAGGGAGAATTTTCTCTGGCGTTGGGAATTGGGAAAATTACTGCTAAGGCGAAAGATGCTCCGAATCTGCGATCGGAGTTGAGGCAATATTTGGAGCCGCGAACTAACGTAATTTTAGATGCGCTTAATAAGGAGTTGCTGGAGCCGGCTAATCAAGAACTCAAACGCCAAGGGAAACAAGGACTTGTAGTAATTATCGACAATCTCGATCGCATACACCTGTGCGCGAAACCGACGGGGCGACTGCAGCCGGAATACCTGTTTGTCGATCGCGGCGAACAGTTGGCAAGACTAAATTGCCACGTCGTGTATACAATTCCCTTGGTGCTGATTTTCTCTAACGATTTGGGCCAATTGACCAATCGATTTGGGGTAGATCCGAAGGTTTTGCCGATGGTGCCGGTGCAGTTGAGCGATGGTTCTGAGTGCTCTGAGGGTGTGGAATTGCTGCGGCAGATGGTTCTGGCGCGGGCTTTTCCGACGGTGCATCCTTCGCAGCGCTATGCTTTGGTAGGCAAAGTTTTCGACTCTGCGGAAACTCTCGATCGCCTGTGTCGAGTCAGCGGCGGTCATGTCCGCAATTTGCTGCAACTGCTGTATAGCTGTCTGCAGAAACAAGACCCTCCTCTGTCGCGGGAAACTTTGGAAAATGTGATCGTCCAGCGCCGCCACCAGCTTACTTTGGCGATCGAACCCGATGAGTGGAAATTGCTGCGCCAAGTATCCGCTACCAAAACTGTGAACGGGGAAACTAAATACCAAATATTGCTGCGGAGTCTCTGGGTGTTTGAATACCGTTACGGCGAGGATTATTGGTTTGATGTCAATCCGATTTTGGCTGACGCCAAAGAGTTTCGGCAAACTGTTGATGGTTGATGGTTGACAGTTGACAGTTGACGGTTGAGAGTTGACAGTTGACAGTTGATGGTTGATGGTTGATGGTTGAGAGTTATCTCCGCCGAATCATAAACAGTCAACAGTCAACTAACAAAAATGATTAAAGGCACTACTAAACTGTTAGGAGTAATTGGTCATCCCGTCGAACATTCTCTGTCGCCGGCGATGCACAATGCTGCTATTTCCCAATTGGGAGTCGATTTTGTTTACTTGCCGTTTCCGGTAAAACCAGGGGATTTAAAAGCTGCTCTTGCAGGATTTGCGGCGATCGGCGTTCGGGGATTTAGCATCACGATTCCGCACAAACAAGCAATCTTACCACTGCTGTCGGAAGTTTCCCCGATCGCCCGAGCGATCGGCGCAGTCAATACCGTATACCTGACTGACAAAGGTTGGTGTGGCACAAATACTGACGTTGAAGGCTTTCTCGCGCCGCTGCAAACCCCCCCAACCCCCCCTTACCAAGGGGGGGCTAAAGACGCGACCTCTCCCTTAGAAACGGGCAATACGGCTATCGAATCCTGTCCCCCCCCTTACCAAGGGGGGGCTAGGGGGGGTTCCGATTGGAGTCAGAAAGTAGCAGTAATTTTGGGGAAGGGCGGGGCGGCGAGAGCTGTTGTGGCTGGATGCGCTCAATTGGGATGTGCAGAGATTCACGTTGTCGGTCGTAGCGAACAAAATTTAGCGGAATTTCAGCAGAGTTGGGTGGATTCTCCGATGCCCGTGCAGAATTTGCAGGTGCATACTTGGGATAATTTGTCAATGTTAATCTCGCAGGCAGATTTGCTGGTGAACACGACGCCTGTGGGGATGTATCCGCAGGGGGAAAAATCGCCTGTTGCGGATAGTGCGCTCGATCGAATTTCAGCAGGTGCGATCGTCTATGATTTAATTTACACCCCTAATCCTACCCAATTTCTCAAAGATGCGAAGATTCGGGGAGCGCGAGCTATTGACGGACTCGAAATGCTAGTTCAACAAGGAGCAGCCGCCTTAAAAATTTGGCTGGATAAAGAATCCGTCCCAGTCGATGTGATGCGCCAAGCCTTGCGACAGCATTTAGGTCTAGACTAATGCCATTTCTTCAAAAAGTAGCTGTAGTTTTCAGAATTCCTATAAGTAAGAATTTGAGGCTGAATTCGCGCTAAGCTGAGAATTAAAATATACTTTCCCCGCCATTTATGAAATTTCGAGCTATCAGCCTTTTTTTTGCTACTTGCCTAATCGGAATTTTTAGTTTGGTATACACTCCACCTGCTTGGGCTCTGACGCAGATTAAACTTTCCGACCTTTCTTATCGCGAATGTCCTGCCGAAATGGGAGAAGGAACAGTCACCAGTGGCAGTTCTATGGAAGCTACCTGCTTTTTGATTACTGGGAAAGCTGAAAATAGCACCGGCAAACCAGTTGTCAATGCCGATATTTTCGGCCGCATTTATGATGCCGACGACAATCCGGTGATGCAAAATCGCACTCGCTTGGGTTCTATAGAAGAAGTTCCTCCCGGAGTTAGCGATTTTCAGCTCAGAATTTCGGTTGCCGCCAATCAGAGAACACCTTTGAAGCTCAAGCAATTTAAAGCTACAGGTTTTACTGGCGTGGTTCGCCGTTAAGGAAACTCTTTGAGATTTAGGGTTGGCTGCCCGTGAAAGTGCGATGCTGTTTTAGATTTGAGATTTTCGATTTGAGATTGTTGATTGGCTGGCAATTTCTCATTTCTCATGTACGATGAACTCCCCAGCTTTTCAACCGGGGAGTCCATCTAAAAATCTCAAATCTAAAATTTAGTTGCCGGCTGCTAGGTCTGCCAAAGAATTTACGCTCGATGCTTAAAAACTTAAGCTTTTCCAACTACAAGGATGTTTGCAAGCTGGTCAAAAGACCGATCAAGAATTCCGAGCCGAACTGAAGTACAAAAAATGCAATCAGTGGCGAAAAGTCAATCCCTCCTAAGGGGGGGATAATCGATCGGAATAGATTCAGGTAAGGGTCTGTTAACTGACTCAAAATTGAAAAGGGGGGGTCGTACCAATTGATATTCGGGAACCAGCTTAATAGCACGCGACAAATCATTAGGGCTACATAGATTTGCAGAAATGTGGACAGCGTGGTTGCCAAAAGGCCTATGGAATAACTCATATATTCTCGTTGAAGTTTGAGTAAAGTTTACAGACACTTTAACTTAAAGTTTAGCATAGGTGGGGGAGAGGGGGAGCATCACGCTGTTTGCGGGCGGGCTAGAAGAGCAACTGCCCACAATAAAAATCACTGTTTGCTTCACAGACTCGAAAGGTCTGTGAAGCGAGAATGGTGCAAGATGTGAGTAGCCCGCATTGATGTGCCCGACTAATCTAAAATCTTAAATGGAGTTATGAGTCTTGAGCGATCGATCCCTCGCTGCCCGGAGCCGGCGTGTTGCCGTTTACGTCTCCGAGTTGCAGCCGCACGTCATCTATTGCCTGATTTAGCTGGGCAATTTTATCTTCTAAACTCAGTCTTGCTACCTCCATCCCGTCGGCTTCGAGTTGGCTGGCTTTCCTCTGGCGGATTTTTCTGGTTTTTGCGTCTGAAGGTTCACTCAGCAAAGCTTCAGCAGCGCGCCGCGACAGCACCGCGCCCAAAACTGCACCCACCAAGCCGCCAACGGCAGCTCCGGCAATAAATCCCCCTGTAAAACCCTCTCGATTACTCATAGCTCAACTCAACTGCGCGATATTTCCTTAATTTGTTTATTTTGACACTCTCCCGGTGAGAAACCGGGAGATTGTTAGTTGTCAGGTAAGGCGAGAATTCCTACTTCAGAGTTGAAGCGGATCATTTCCAAAGATCGATCGCCATAAAGATCTTCAATGTGTTCCAAGCAGCACTCGATCGCGAAATCGTTCAATTCAGTCGGCTCAACGCCGTACATTTCCTGAAACACCTCTGAGTCTACCCGACAAAAGCGCGGTCGATCGGCGTAAATTCCGCATTCTCTGGTGGTTTTGTCAAAATTTATACACCAACCGTCATCTCCAACTAAGCTCAAATAGACCGCTAATTCGTCTTCAGATAAATACTCGTCTAAGTCTGGGCGCTCTGTTGGGTCGAGGTAACAACAAGCACCGCACTGCTTTACGCAACGCCAAGTAGCCATAGTTTGATTTTAGATTTTAGATTTTAGATTTTAGATTTTAGATTTTAGATTCGGAGCATTATGTGGAAAATGCCAAACTTTAGGAAATTGGGGCTCTTAAAGTATATCAATTGCCAGCGCCGGAGACGGATATCCCGAAAGGGGGTTCGATTTGAGATTTGAGATTGGAGATTGGGGGGAGTTTCCGGGAAGGGGCATCAAGTCCCTGGTTTGCTGTCACTGAGAGGTCGATCGTAGTTTACATTTTGTTGAATTTTGTAAAGTTCCTTAAAAAATATGGTCGATCGCCCGGTAAAATCAGAAGCGGATTTTCTAATTCAACAATCTAGACTTAATCACTACAGTCAGGAGGACACATGGACTTTATAACCGATCTTTTCAGTGGTATGGGTGGTGTAGACTACCAACTCATTGTTCAGGTAGCTTTACTCGCAGCCGTCGTGCTTTCGGGCCCGATCGTGATTTTTCTCTTGGCAGCTAAAGGCGGCGACCTGTAATTATAGCACGCTCCGGGGCGATCGAGAGTTGGGAGTTTTGAGTTTTAAATGATGCAAAATTCACAAGGCTCGATCGCCAATTTTCGATGCTGCACCTGCTTTGTTATCAAATACCGAGTTATCAAATACCGAGGGCGTGTTTAGCAGTTTGAATCAAATTCTCAAAAAAAGGTAGAGATACATCGACTTCTCTAGCATCTTTGCGGGAGTTACCTAACAAACCGATGTTTTGTCCGGGTGCAACAGCCAAAACTTGCCCTTGAGAGTTGCGAATTCTCAATTCCTCGATCGAGCCTGCAGGAGATAGACTGCAAGAATAAGTGCGATCGCAATAATCAAACTCCACTTTTCCGAACTTCGGTGGCCTGGAAGTAGCAGCATTTGCCGGTAGCCGAACGCCCAACAATTCTAATTCAACCGATGTCTTGCCATTAAAACTATTTTCCCGCAATCGGTAAGCAATATCAACCCGCCGAGGCAAAGGAAAATATTCCCCCCAACGCCAAGCAATCGCCTTCACACTAGCCGATACATTTCCATCTTGAGTTGCAGTTAGTTTAACGTGGCCTCCTTTACCCACAATTTTCTGTTCTGTTATGCAAACATTAGGCGTCCAAAATACAGGAGCCTTATTTTCAATCCCGCAAGGTTCCAGAGCATCAATTTGTCGGTAAAGGTCAAGATTAATCTCAGCCAAATCTGCCTGCACATCTACTGAAACCAGAGGTTTTAGATGTTCCGGCTGCAAACATTGATTGGCAAAAATTGACAGTTGATTGCGGAATTCTTCGAGATTATCAGCCGGCATCGAAAAACCGCCCGCCGCTTTGTGTCCGCCAAATTTAGTTAATAAATCCGCGCAAAAATTCAGCCCGTCAAATACATTAAACTCAGGAATTCCCCTCGCCGAACCCCTGATAATTTTATGGGCAACCGCCCCTACAGCCTCATCCTCAAAAGTACCAATAAACACAGGTACGCCGTAGCGTTCCACTAACCGAGAAGCCACAATCCCGATCACCCCGTGGTGCCAACCGGGTTGCACGACAACTAAAACTCGTTCTTGCTGCAAGTCGAGATCACTTTCCTCGCACCAAGCGATGGCTTCCTGCTCAATTTCCTGGCACAACTCCTGCCGGCGCTGATTAATTTGTTCGCACTGCATCGCGTTTTTGAGAGCCAATTCGCGATCGTCAGTAGTCAGCAACTCTATCACAATTTGAGGGTCAGCCAGCCGCCCCACAGCATTAATCCGGGGGCCAAGCCTAAAACCAATATCTTCAGGCTTTAACGTATTGCTAGCTTGGCTTTTTGAATTCATAAGAGGTAAACTTTCCGCACTTCCCGGCTGCACTCCTGCCACCTGAATCAAAGCCTGAATACCCGCCAATTGCGAGTGAGGCAACAGCCGTAAACCACGCTTTACCCAGCGCCGATTAACTCCTGTCAAAGGTGCTAAATCCGCAATAGTTCCTAAAGTAAATAACTCCAGCAATGGATTCACCAACCCGCCCACTTTCTGCATATCCTGAGCCAAAGTAATAGCCAAAACATAAGCAACGCCTACGCCTGCCAAACCGCGATAAGGTGAAGATTCCGCAATTAATTTCGGGTTGAGAATAGCATCAGCCGGCGGCAGTTTGGGCGGCAAATCGTGGTGGTCTGTAATAATAACTTTGACACCGAGTTCTCGCGCTCTGGCAACCGGGCCGTAAGCTGCAATTCCGTTGTCAACCGTGAGAATGAGAGCGACACCTTCCGAGTGAAATTCTTCTACAATGCGATCGTTAATCCCATAACCTTCTCGCATCCGGCTGGGAATAGCATAATCCACATTCGCCCCCAGCAGCCTCAGAGCTCGCAGCAACAAAGCGGTGCTCGTCATCCCGTCAGCATCGTAGTCACCGCAAATCGCAATTTTTTGCGCTCCCGAAATCGCCTCCCGCAACAATTTGACACTCGCCGCCAAATCGGGAAACTCATCGGTTGGCGCGGGCAAAACCAGAGATTCCGGTTCGATAAACCCTTGCACTTCTTTAACAGAATCGATGCCCCGGTTAATCAGTACCTGTGCCAGCAAGGGCGACAAACCGATTTCAGTGGCAAACTGTTCGGCTTGCTGTGTTTGAGGCGAATAAATTTGCCACCGTTGGTTTGGCAATCGGTGAAAATGCGGGGGTACAGATGTGGGTAGCTCTTGCACGGAAGCTGAGGTTTAAATATACATAGTTAATCTTACCTAATTAAGTGCATCCGTCCATCAATTTTAGATTTTAGATTTTAGATTGATGAGTTTTTTGGGTAAAATCCAAAGGTTGTTTGTAGGAAAGCTTTTTTCGGAAGCTCTCACCGCACCCAAATAGGGATACAAGCCCCTGACAGCAGTCGTGGAGACCAAAAAATTTTAGACCAAAGTTCAAACGCCTCAGATTTATCTGTGGAGTCAATCTAAAATCTCGAATCTCAAATCGACTGGTGGGAGCCGAAGAAATAAGTGTAGCAGGCAGTTGTGCCGCCCGTGCTAGGACGGGGCTAATTTAATTTAATGAGGAGACTTGCATGAGTGTCGATCGACCACCTTGGTTTAAAATTGCATTACAGGTTCGGGGGTCTGTCATTCCCTCAATTTTGCCCCGCGTTTTGCTGTGTGGCGGCTTTGGAGTTCTTATTTCCCTGCTGCACTTTTTAAAGTGGCCGGTTTCCTTACCAATTTTGTCTAGTATTGTACCCAGTATTGTCCTGGGTCTACTGTTAGTTTTTCGGACAAATACAGCCTACGAAAGATTTTGGGACGGTCGAAAAATGTGGGGAACTTTAGTCAACAACGTCCGCAATTTGGCGCGCCAAATCTGGGTAGCAATCGAGGAAAAAGACCTGCAGGATATCGTAATCAAAAAGTCAGTCCTGCGCCTCTTACCTGCCTTTGCAGTAGCCCTGAAACTGCACTTGCGCCAAGAATTAGTAAATTCAGAATTGGAGCATTTGATGTCCCCATCGCAGTACCAAAAGCTCAAGTCGATGAACAATCCGCCCCTAGAGATTGCCTTTTGGATTGAGGATTACTTGCACGAACAGTACGAGGGCAATTGCGTTGATGTCTATCAGTTAACTGGTATGAAGGAGTTAATCAACTCTATGATAGATGTATTAGGTGGCTGCGAGCGAATTTTAAAGACCCCTATCCCTTTGGCTTACGCGATTCACTTGAAACAACTATTGTTGCTTTACTGTTTGGCACTGCCCTTTCAAATGGTAAACGATGTGAGTTGGGGAACTGGCCCTGTTGTGGCTTTAATTAGTTTTACTTTGTTCGGGATTGAAGAAATCGGCATTGAAATAGAAAATCCCTTTGGACACGATGCCAATGATTTGCCTTTAGACAATATTTGTGCTGCCATGCAGCGCAATATCGACGATTTAATTTCTTTATCTCCTAGCGTTCACGAACACGTGAAAGATAAGTAGAGTCATTCGATTTTAGATTTTAGATTTTAGATTGGTACATAAAATCTAAAATCTAAAAGCTTCGGATTAATTTTTTTTAACAATAAACAGCATTAACCCAGCCCATACTAACAATACAGGCGTCAGCCAATCTCCCCACCGCACGTACAAAGTCCGAGTTCGCCGCCGATAAATAGTAACATCTCGGACTTCATAAGTATTAATTCCCGACTTCCAAATTGTCTCACCGTGAGGATTAACAAAAGCAGAGTAACCTGTATTAGTTGCGATAACTGCCCATCTATCCGTCTCAATTGCCCGCATCACATCTAAAGCGTGATGTTGAGCTAACATCGGCGGTTTGTAATGGGCATTGTTGGAAGCGGTAATCATAAATTCGCCTCCCATCGCCGCCTGATATCGGAAGATTTCAGCAAAGGCTGAATCGTAACAAATTCCGACAATGGCGCGGCCAAACGGCGTATCAAACAATTGTTTAGAATTACCGGGTACTAAATGAGCATCTAAGGGAGAAAGACGATTAATAATCCCGCCTAAGATTTCGTAAAAAGGGATATATTCGCCTAAAGGTACGAGCTTTAGTTTATCGTAGCGGCCGACAATTTCTCCAGTGCGATCGATCGCCAATAAGCTGTTAGTGATACTATTGTCTTGCTGGGCGAAGCCTCCCACCCAAGCCACAACGCCGCGTTCGAGAATAGCTTGGTAAAAAGAAAGAGTAGAACGCTGATACTCGTTTGTCCAGATAAAAGGCAAAGCTGTCTCTGGAATTAACACAGCATCGACTTTTCTGTCTGCTAACTGTTTGTATCCAGTGGTGTAACCTTCCAAAGCGCGCTGCCAACCCCCTGAATCAAACTTAATCTCGTTAGGAATGTTGCCTTGAATAATGCCAATGTTTAAAGCGGTTGCAGCTTCTTCATTCAAAGGGCGGTTGTACAAACTCCAGCCTGCAATATGCAAAATTAAACACAAACTTACAGGCAAAATATAAGCAATCCAATTCTGCCTTCTGCCTTCTGCCTTCTGCCTTCTGCCTTCAATAAAAGCTTCGGCGATTAAGCCATTTACTGCTACAATAGCGGCTGTTACTGCGCTGGGTCCGGAGAGTTGACCGAGGTGCAATATTGCTAAATTGTGGGGGCTTTGCGTGTAAGATAGTGATGTCCACCACAGCGAACCTGTACTCCAAATACTTTCTAAGGCACACCACAAAGCTGTGCCAATTAAAACGCGAGTTAATGCTGAAACTTGAGCTTTACCCCCCCCAGCCCCCCTTTGTAAAGGGGGGGAGTTAAGAATAATAAGATCGGAGCTACCGCCCCCAGCCCCCCCTTGTAAAGGCGGGGAGTTAAGAAGAACAATAGGATTTTTGCCTGGTAAAGTGAGGGAGTTGAGAATTACAAATAGCCACGCCCAAACGGAGACTAATGCGGCTCCCCACAGGGTGATGAAGGCCCAGCAAAAAAGTGCGATCGCCAAACTCGGCCACCAAGGAACTCCCAACCAAGTCATCGGGTGAATTCCCATAATCCAAGATAAAGCTAATCCGTGATAGCCAATTCCCCAGAGTGAAGGAAGAAGGAAGTTCGGCAACGGATTATGTAACGGATGTAACGGATGGATGTTGAGGAAAGAAGGAAGAAGGAAGAATTTGTGTTTTTGTTGTTCTATTTTTGGCTTTTGATAACTGGCAACCAAAACCCACAGGGGAGCTAATGCTACCCAAGCCAATAGCCAAGCATTTACTGGTGCGGTTGTCAATGCCATCAAAATGCCGCTAAAAAATGCGATCGCCCAGGCTAATGTTTTGGATTTATGAACCACGAGTTTTTCAAATTTGTGCCTGTTAAATATCGCCACTTTGATGATTGCCAAAAATAATAATTCTTAATCAATATATCAGATCGATCGGGAAGTTCGGCAAGGCGCAGTGTATGAGATTTAACGGATCTAACGAATTTAACAGAAGGAAATCTCTCAAATTCTAGTTGCCAAAACAAAAAGCGCCCCTATTTCTAGGAGCGCTTTTTGTTAATCAAAAGCTAAATTTAGCCGTTGATGGAAGGAGCAACCAAAGCTACGGGAGTTGTTTCACCGGCGGCCAAGTCGAGGGGGAAGTTGTGAGCGTTGCGCTCGTGCATTACTTCCATACCCAGGTTAGCGCGGTTGATGACATCAGCCCAAGTGTTGATGACGCGACCTTGAGAGTCGATAATCGATTGGTTGAAGTTGAAACCGTTCAAGTTGAAAGCCATCGTGGAGATACCCAAAGCGGTAAACCAGATACCGACAACTGGCCATGCACCTAACAAGAAGTGCAAAGAACGGCTGTTGTTAAAGCTAGCGTATTGGAAAATCAAACGACCGAAGTAGCCGTGGGCTGCCACGATGTTGTAGGTTTCTTCTTCTTGACCGAATTTGTAACCGTAGTTCAAAGATTCAGTTTCGGTTGTTTCGCGAACCAAAGAAGATGTTACCAATGAACCGTGCATGGCGGAGAACAGAGCACCGCCGAAGACACCAGCTACTCCCAACATATGGAAGGGGTGCATCAGGATGTTGTGCTCAGCTTGGAACACGATCATGAAGTTGAATGTGCCGGAGATACCCAAGGGCATACCGTCAGAAAAGCTGCCTTGTCCGATCGGGTAAATCAAGAATACTGCGGTTGCTGCTGCAACTGGTGCAGAGTAAGCGACGCAGATCCAAGGACGCATACCTAAGCGGTAGGACAGTTCCCATTCACGACCCATGTAGCAGAAAATGCCAATCAGGAAGTGAAATACTACCAATTGGTAGGGGCCGCCGTTGTACAACCATTCATCGAGGGAAGCTGCTTCCCAGATGGGATAGAAGTGAAGCCCGATCGCATTCGATGAAGGAACAACAGCACCAGTAATGATGTTGTTGCCGTACATCAAGGAACCTGCAACTGGTTCGCGGATGCCGTCGATGTCCACTGGAGGAGCAGCGATGAAGGCGATGATGTAGCAGATGGTGGCGCTGAGCAAGGTGGGAATCATCAAGACGCCGAACCAACCGATGTAAATCCGGTTTTCAGTGCTTGTGACCCATTCACAAAAGCGTTCCCAAACGTTGCCGCTTTCGCGACGCTGTACGGTTGTTGTCATTTGGTTTATGATGGCTTAATTGAATTTTCAAAGTTCGTTGTGGGGATGCCCCACGCTTATATTAGTAACACCATTCACTAAAGTTTGCCAAGGGATTTCTGCTGACAATTTAAACATTTTACAAACTTTTACAAAAACTGGATTATTGGTAAATATTTGTAGTTTTTTACAAAGCAATATTACCCACATAACAGGTTAAATATAGCGACCTGAAGAACTGCATCTATTAGCTGTAGATGGGTTCAGCAGTTTTAGCAAGTTATTTTTGTTCAGGTCGATTCTCTTTCTGTTTAAATATCTCTTAATTACGTCTGGGGTAGAGAATTTTTAATATTTATTCACATATACCCTGTGGATTCTGCGAGGGAAAATTTTTATCTGGAGAATAGTGAAAACCGGGTTTCTAGTGCGGGCTGCCTTCTCAATAATCTCCAATCAACCGGGTTTATTGACGAAAAAAGAAACCCGGTTTCTGAGGCGCTTGGCAATAGAAATCAACCGGGTTTCTGAGGATGAGTCCGCAAGTTCGGGGTAAAAATTAGGATTTAGCCTGGGGGCCAGTTCATCTGCCGACCGCCGAGAATGTGAAGGTGCAGGTGGTCTACAGTTTGGCCGCCGTCGCTGCCGCTATTAATGACGACGCGATAGCCGTTGCTAAGTCCGAGTTGTTCTGCTACCCGCTTGACAGTCAGCAGCAAGTGCCCCATGAGAGCATGATCTTCTGACTCGGCATCGGCTAATTTGGCAATAGGCTGTTTGGGAATGACGAGGATGTGGACGGGTGCTTGCGGATGGATATCTCGGAACGCGAGGGCCAAGTCGTCTTCATAAACGATGTCTGCGGGAATCTCTTTGCGGATGATTTTGCTGAAAAGCGTTTCTTGAGTTGTCATGGGTGTTAACGAAGTTCGGCAACGGATTGTGTAACGGATGTAACGGATGTCGGGAAGAGGGAAGAGGGAAGACTCAGCAGGAGAGAGGGAAGAGGAGAAAAAGAAGAGGCAAGGAAAAGTTTTTCTTGCCTCTCCCGATATTCATTAGTCATTGTTAATCATAATAGATGATGAATCAAGGACAGGCAAATTAAGGATAAAGAAAAATGCTTGCTAGGGTTTGGAGTGCATCGATCGTTGGAATTGACGCGGTAAAGGTGGGTGTTGAGGCTGATGTGTCAGGGGGGCTACCGAAAATTGTGGTTGTGGGATTGCCCGATTCTGCGGTGCAAGAAGCTAAAGAAAGGGTTAAGGCTACGCTAAAAAATTCGGGATATGGTTTTCCGATGCGGAGTATTGTGATTAATTTGACACCGGCAGATTTGCGGAAGGAAGGGCCGAGTTTTGATTTGCCGATCGCCATTGGCATTTTAGCAGCATCGGAACAAGTCAGCGCTGAACTTTTGGGAGATTATTTGTTTTTAGGGGAACTTTCTTTAGATGGGAGTTTGCGGCCTGTGGCTGGGGTTTTGCCGATCGCCGCTGCTGCTCAAAAAATGGGTATTTCAGGATTAGTTGTACCGGCTGGTAACGCGCAGGAAGCGGCTTTGGTGCACGGAATATCTGTTTATGGTTTTGAGAATATTTTTGCAGTTACTGATTTTTTGAACAATCCTCAAGTTTATTCGCCTGTAGAAGTAAACGGTCGAGAAGAGTTAGCAAAAACGCGGTTTCCGGGTCTAGATTTAAAGGATGTAAAGGGGCAAATTCACGCGCGGCGGGCTTTGGAAATTGCGGCGGCGGGGGGACACAATTTAATTTTTGTGGGGCCGCCAGGGAGCGGTAAGACGATGTTGGCGAGGCGTTTGCCGGGTATTTTGCCGCCGCTGACTTTTGATGAAGCTTTGGATGTAACTCAGATTCATTCGGTGGCGGGGTTGTTGAAGGATAAGGGAAGCTTGGTGGGCGATCGACCTTTTCGCAGTCCTCACCATTCAGCATCCGGCCCTTCTTTGGTAGGTGGCGGCAGTTTCCCGCGTCCGGGTGAAATTTCTTTAGCACATCGCGGCATTCTTTTTCTGGATGAATTAACTGAGTTTAAAAGAGATGTTTTGGAGTTTTTGCGACAACCGCTGGAAGATGGTTATGTGACGATTTCTCGAACTAGACAATCGGTGATGTTTCCGGCTCAATTCACTTTAGTTGCAAGTACGAATCCTTGCGCTTGCGGTTATTACGGGGATTCTATTCAACAGTGTACTTGTTCGCCGCAAAAGAGGGAGCAATATTGGGCAAAACTGTCGGGGCCTTTGATGGATCGGATCGATTTACAAGTGGCGGTTAATCGTTTGAAACCCGAGGAAATTACGCGACAGCCGACGGGGGAAGAGTCGGAACCGGTGCGGGTGAGGGTGCAGCGGGCGCGAGAACTCGCAACTCGCCGTTTTCAGTCGGAATCTAGTTTGCGCTGTAATGCGGAAATGCAAAGCAGCCATATTAACCAATGGTGTCAGTTGGATGATGCTTCTCGGAATTTATTGGAGATGGCGATTCGGAAGTTGGGGCTTTCAGCGAGGGCTAGCGATCGCATTTTGAAGGTTGCTAGAACTATTGCTGATTTGTCGGGGGATGAAAGCTTGAAAACGAATCATGTGGCGGAGGCGGTGCAGTATCGGACGATCGATCGAATGCAGTAAACAGCGGCTCAAAAGACACAATCCCCCGATCCCCGACTTCTTAAAAAAGTTGGGGATCTAACAGTTGATTCGGCGATTTAAATTGCTTCTAAACATACGAAGTCGCAGCAGAGGGGGACGAAGGGATTAAGGGGGTATTGAAGCTCGATTGATGTTGTCCAAGTATTTAATTGAGCAACTGAAATGCCCCAATGTTCCCATGTTTATTGTCTGATTTTTTGGTGCATGGTGTCAGGATAACTTGTGACAGTTGTGTAAGTTCTGTTAGTGTTAGATTGGGGATGCGACAGCAAACCAAGGCAGCAGTTAAAGTGGCGATCGAGGAAGCTTTAGGCCAACTGCCCGAAAGCTAATCAACTCAAGTGTATCAGCGCAAATATCAAGAGGTTTATCAGCAAGTCTAGGAATCTTATTCTGAGGCCGGACGCAGTATTTATACCACCGCAGTTTGATGCTGGTGTCAAGGACACCCACCCACAGCTTTTGTCAAAAATCCCTCATAATTTCATCAAAAATTCATCAAGTTTTTACCCACTTTTTATCATTTTTACTGTAATTTATGATACCGATCGCCCAAGTTGCCCGAATCTCCACAACGGCCGAATTTTTAATATTTAATTTCCCGCTCTCGCTTTCCCTCGCTCTCCCTCGCTCTTCCTCCCTCTTTCTCTTTCCTTCGCCCCCTCTCCCTGTTTCACCATAAAATTTGAAATTTTTGAGTGACGAATTATGGCACGATCGCAGCGCGTTTTGATACCATTCAATCAAGCGCAAGACAATCAGGGAATGCACTGGAGGTGTGTAAATGGAGCTTTTGGCAGAACAAAAACGGTGCTTGGATTGCTTGGTAAGCTCGATCGAGCAATTGGGAGGCAGAGTAGACATTCCAAAGCTGGAGCAGATAGCTGAGCTAATTATTCAAACGATGAGAGGGCCTTGGCGCTACTTTCACACGTCGGAACACATTTTTGAGGTCGGGGGGTCAGTCGATCCGATCGAGGTGCTGGCTGCGCTGTTTCACGACCTCGTGTACGTGCAAGTCGATCAGGGCGTTAGTTTCAACATTAGCAGCGCCCTTTGTCCTTTTGTCAAAGAGGTGCGATCGCAGTTAGTTATTAGAGATGAAACCGAACTGCCCGACGATGCCATGTATCAGCTAGTGGCCTCAGTATTTGGGTTTATTCCCGGCAAGACTCTCTCTCCGTTTGGCGGCCAAAACGAATTTTTGAGTGCCGTTATTGCTGCCAAATCTTTGGAGCCTTTTTTGCCAGCTAGTACGATCGCTGAGATAACAGCTTGCATCGAAGCTACTATTCCTTTTCGTCCGGTTGCGCCCAGCGGTTTGAGCGCGATCGAACTTTTGCACGAGCGTTTGGTAAGTATAAATGGCGATTTTAACTTGGGATGGAACCCTGCAGAAATTGTAGAACTTGTCAAGCGTGCTGTCAGGTTAGCAAATAGAGATGTCGAGAATTTTGCCTCTCGAAATTCCTCTAATTTCTTAGACAATACCTGGAATTTGATGCCAGAAACCAACCACGAATTGACAAATGTTAATTCCTATACTGTTGCCGGATATCGCAGGTCTCTGCAAAAAATGGAAGGATTTTTGAACTTCCTCAAACCCGAACTGGTTTTCCAGCAGTTTATGCAAGAGCCCGACGATGAAACCTACGCTAACCTGGTTGCCCGAACTCGCAAAAATATCGAAGTTGCTAAACTTTATCTGGGGGTAAAGCTAATTACTATCGCCATTTTAGAAGCTCTTTCCTACCGTTTGGGGCGTGATATTCCGCTTTCAACTATGATGGGAGAATTGCGTACACCAGGATTTAAAACCTCGGTTTTGGAGGATTACTTGCCCAACAGACAGAGCGCCTACCCCTTAGACAGTCAGTTGCAAAGAGAAGTGTTAGACCTGCTAGAAATAGGACGCAATCAAGAATCGCGCTATGATATTAAAAACTCCCCCGTTTCTACGTTTATTATCAAATCTATCGGCTTTGCTGAAACAGAAAACTTTTTGAAGAAAGCTCAAGAGTTTTTTGCAGATCCTACTTCCTCGGAAGAGTTTCTCTCTTACTGCGCTCCTGATGTCATCGAGACCATCTCCTCCGGCGTGATGAAACTCTTTGATAGCAGAAAGACGGCTTTAGGGAAAGTTAAATTAGTTCACCAAACAGTTTCTTAGGATAGGTTGGCATAATCTTAAAACGTTTTCCATCGCAGAAACCTGGTGTCTTGAGTTCAGCCACAATGTCCGGTTAGTCTGAGATGTTGCACCATTCTCAATAACGGGCTCTGGGGCCCGTTCCACAAAGAATGAGTTTTCTTGTGGGGAGTAGGGGTTGGGTAGGAGAACCCGCAAAAAAAAAGATTATTAAGAATGGTGCAATATCTCAGTTTAAACCCTAAAAAAGTCCTCTTGAACTGAGATATTGCACTATTCTGAATTAGCCTTTTATGAACAGGCTTTCCGGCCTGTTCCACAAGAAAATATACTCTTTGTGGAACAGGCCGGAAAGCCTGTTCTTGAGAATGGTGCCAGATATCAGCTTTAAAGGACTTTAGCTATGAGTCAGGGGTTTGAACCCCTGGCGGACTAATTCGCCATCAAATTTTTATTGCGGTGAACCAGCCGTACCCTCTGCGCCGGAGTTGCTATCAGGTACCGCCGTATCTCTAGGATTAGAATCGCTCTGGCTTTCGGTATTAGTTTCGCCGCTGGTACCTGCTCCAGAAGCACCATCATCTTGAGTTGGAGATGGAGTAGCTGAACTCTCAGGTGCTGGAGTTGGTGGAGTGGAATCTGGCTCCGTCTGCGAATTCGGAACCGTAGTATTGGTATTATTTGACGGCGAAGATGGAGACGGCGCTGCTTGCTGAGCGGGTGCATCTTGCTGCTGTGAATTTGGAATTGTAATATTGATATTGGGAGCCGGACTTGGTTGAGAAGTCGGAGTTGCGTTTTGAGCTGGACTTGGTTGAGGAGCAGGCGTAGCCTTTTGAACTGGAGATGGTTGAACCGGAACAACCCTTTCAATGATCGTTTTTTCTCTCTCTATAGTCCGAGTCGGAGCTGGTGTTGCTGAAGGCTGATTCGCTTTCGGTACAACAATCACAGGAGCAGCGGTAGGAGTAGGAGCCTCCTCACCCCGATTGAAGTAATATACACTGCCGAGAACTAAGCCTACCAAAGAAGCAAGAAGAATTCCTAACAGTAACCCGCGACCAGCATTCTCGTTATCGCGGACTTCTTGGACTCCAAGTTGGCGGTGGTTTTCCGCCATTTCACCCTGTACATAACCTTGATGATGAGCTGCTTCTTTAGAAGCCTTCGCAGTTGTACTCGGAACATTTGTAGTGGTTCGCGTTGTACTGACGTGACCGTTAGTTGCATCGGTGTGAACTTCTTCATGAATTTCACGGCTCGAACTATTTTCTTCGTTAGGTTTCATAATTATCTTCGCCACAACTATTCAAAAAATATTTGTCTGTAGGAGATGCTCTGGTTGGAAAACTTGAGCTAAGCTGTTGAGCATTTAAATCACTTATTTTGATTTACTGTCAAGATTCAGGTGTAAGCGTTGGGTGTTGGGTTCATGAGTTTAAATGCTTAACAGCTTTTAGCTTAGGGAGTTTAGAGAACTTTTGGTTTTTCCTTCATATGTATCCAATGTAACTCGTTAAGGTATTAACCAGGCTCTACCCTTAGAGTGATTCCCAAGTCCCCAAAGGCATAGAATTAGCCATACTTCAACAAAGAATATCGGCTAAATGAGTTATTTATAATGCTTACTGTGCAAGCAGATAGCAATCATTGCAGGAGTCGTAATTTTTTTTACGACTCCTGCAATGATTGCTATGTTTATAAAGCCAGTTTGTGCTTGAAATGTGTTTAAGTCCGGTTAGATAACCACAATTAAGTTTTTAGTAATAAAGACAAGTTTTTTCTCATCTATCAAGAGAGGATAGTCGTACTCACTACCAAGAAGCTTGATTACGGGAAATTAACCGGACAGGAGCCTTACTAACAACTGAATTTTTTTTATTCTGTTCTTTCAATGATGATGGTCATGTGAGCGACTAATGCACCTATCGCTCCCACTGCTGCAATGACTGGAAATAAGGCGGCACCAATCACTCCACCGACTACTCCCACTGTCAGAGGAACTTCTACCAAGATCCGCCCCTCTTCATTTTTGATAATTATGCGTCGGATATTTCCTTCGTGAATCAGTTCTTTAACTTTAGCAACCAAATCGTCGCCGTTAATTTTCACCTCCTCGACGCTAACTTTTTGCTGAGTATAAGCAGGGGTTTCTAAAGGAGTCGTTTCAAAATTAACCTCAGTAACTTTTTGGGCAGAAACTTTTTCAGATACAGGTATTGATTCGAGTTCTCTTGTCCCGACAGGTTCTTGTTCGCGATCTGTAGGTGTGTCCATTTTTTGTTCTCCTTTTAGGTAAAAGTATTTTTGTATAGAATTATATTTAAATATAACACGCAACTTTTTTTGAATCAATCATTCTTTTGGGTGATCTTGGTGCTGCTGTCGTGATTTTATGAAGGTATGATGATGAAAATTCTCTCACTCTCTCGCTTCTGGGCTTATCCCATCTGTCCCTCTCTCCTTGTGCAGTTTAGTTAACTGTCTGCTTCTGGTCCTCGCGTCGCCCCACCCTTGAAAAACCTCCAATTCAGATAGCCAAAGGATGAGAGCGACTTTCACACTCTCACAGACTCAGACTCAACAGGTGTACCGGTTGAAATAGTGACATTGTACTGAAAGTACGATCGTGCCGCCGTGTATACAATTACCACCTCTAATTCGGGAAACCGCACATGGAAACCGTCGCTTACTTTCCTCAAATGTCATTTCAATTTAGCTCAGTGCGATCGCCCAACCAAACCCCACCCCCGGAGGTTCCTCAAATCAACATCTTAGAGTTTCTAATGAGAATTGCCTAAAATCAAGGGGGAGGAGAAGTAATAATGATCGAAAGATTATCGCAACCAAACCAACTTCCTCAAAGTGAAGTGGAGGTTGGAGAAAAGTCGGGTAAAATACAATTATTTCCTTCTGCTTCCTCTTGATTCTCCGTCTCGGATTTTCCAGCGAGAGAATTTAAATATCAAGTTGGCAGCCAGACGGTACTTTTCTGCAAATTTTTAAGGAACATCAAGCGGATGTGTGGAGCATGAGTTTTAGTTGCGATCGCACAACTTAAGCATCTGCCGGGAAAAATTTCGTCGGTGAAGCTTTGGAGCGTCGATGCGGCTAAACTATAAGCTGCCCAACTTGACAAATTGCTCGCCATCGGCTTTCCCTGGCTCGGAGACAACCTACAATACAATCCCCAGGTTGAGTGCGATCGGCAATTTGTGCAAAAAACTGACAATTGAGATTTATTAGCAATTGCCGGAAACCTGTTTTGCCTGAATTTTAAAATCGCGCGATCGGCAGCCGATTTGTCGCTATTCTTGTCTTATTGTAATATAATTTTACGCAAGGGGTAATACGAAATGTACTGCCACAGGTCGCAGATGTTTATCCATCTGAACCAAATTAATGTCATCAAACATTAAAAATAGTTATGACTGTTATATTCGGATTACTAAAATCTTGGATATATAAAATTTACTACATAGTCAGGTTTCAAAGGGGTGTCTGCTGTTAAATCAATCTAACCTGCAATATCGTTTCGGGGGACACCAGCACGATTTAAGGAAAAAAAATCCTGCTGAATTAACTGGATTCGAGGGAGCAGAGAGAAGTTGATGACTAAGCTATAAAAAGAGTTGAAAAAACCTTCTAAATAGTAGGCAAGACTCCAGCAGCCAACCGCAACTGCCAATTACCAAAGGAGGGAGCAGTGTATGAAACTGACGGGTTGAGTCCCCTAAAATCGCCGCTTGGTTTGCGATCGACTCTACAGGAATTAACCCTGTACGACTTTCTCTTAGAATCTGAGTGTCCGGGGGCCGAAGTTGCTAAAATTTTTCAAGCAAACCCTTTAGTTCCCGGCATCATCATCACTCAGCAAGGAAAGTTTATCGGGATGATTTCGCGGCGGCGTTATTTTGAACACATGAGCCGCCCCTACAGCTTGGAGTTATTTTCTCAACAGCCTTTGTTCATACTCTACCGCTTTACTAAAACTGATATGTTGGTTCTCGATCGCGAAACCTCAATTATGACGGCAGTGCGGCAGTCTTTGGAGCGATCGGCCGAACTAATCCACGAACCAATTGTAGTACAAGTAGAACCAGAAAGTTACAAACTTTTAGACGTACACCAACTGCTTCTTTCTCAGTTGCAAATTCACGAGTTATCAACCGTGGCGATGCGCGAGTCGCAAGCACAATTGAGACATCAAGCCCAACAGCTCGAACTTGCCCTGCTGGAACTTCAGCGCACTCAAACTCAACTAATTCAAACAGAAAAAATGTCTTCTTTGGGGCAGTTAGTAGCAGGAGTAGCTCACGAAATCAACAATCCGATCGGCTTTATTTATAGCAATTTGCACCACGCTAAAGAGTACACGCAATGTTTAATGCGGATGCTCGACATCTACCGACAGCACTGTCCCGAACCCATCGCAGCAATTGAAGCGGAAGCAGAAAAAATCGAACTCGATTATTTGCTAGAAGACTTGCCTAAAGTCTTAAATTCTATGCAGCAAGGTGCAGAAAGAGTGCGCGACATCGTTTTGTCGCTGCGGAATTTTTGCAGATTAGACGAAGCTGAAATGAAGCAGGTCAACATTCACGACGGTCTCAACAACACGATTATGCTTTTGCAAAGCCAGCTTAAAGGGAAACCGGGGCAGGAGGCGATCGAAATTCACAAAGAATACAGCGACTTGCCGCTGGTGCAGTGCTATCCCGGACAGCTCAATCAGGTATTTATGAATATTTTACTTAATGCAATTTACGCTCTGGTTGAGTCTAATAAACACGAAAATGTTGATAAAAAAAACGCGAAAAAGTCGCAATCCGGCGAAGAAAAGCAGTCTTGTACAAAGACTCAATTATCACTTTCTCAGTCTACCCGCCTCGTTCCTACGATTCGGATTCGCACCGAGTTAATTGAGAAAAAAAAGGTACTAATTAAAATTTATGACAACGGCCCTGGGATGACAGAAGATGTTCGGAAGCGGTTGTTTGACCCTTTCTTTACTACTAAGCCGGTCGGCCAAGGAACGGGTTTGGGACTGTCGATTAGCTATGAAATTGTTGTCAACCAACACCGCGGCGCATTGAAGTGCTTTTCGGAACCAGGAAAAGGAGCAGAATTTGCGATCGAAATTCCGCTTCAACAGTCTTCCCTAGCACAGATTTTGCCTCGCTTTGCGTGATATAGCAGAAGGAAGTTCGGCAACGGATTCGCTCGACGGATGTAACGGATTTAACTGAGATATTGTACGATTCTCCAGAACAGGCTTTCCGGCCTGTTCCACAAGAAAATTCACTCTTTGTGGAACAGGCCGGAAAGCCTGTTCATAAAAAGCTTATTGAGAAGGGTGCAAGATTTCAGATGTAACGGATGTAACGGATGTCAGGAAGAAGGAACAAGCAATAAAAGTTAGGGAATCGGCCGTTGAAACCGCTTAAGAGTCAAACTTTCGTCCCTTTTGCTTGAGACTAAAGAATAAAGCCAGTCAGCTACCGCGAATTTTTGCAAACCCACTTCCACAAAGGATGACTCGGCCCCTGTTGGCGAATGCGGCGAACTTGTTGTTCCAAACCCTGTTTTTCCCGCAGGGGCAATCCTCGCACCATATTGCGACTTTGCCAAGTTAGCACTCCTAAAGTCATCCCCAAGCACAAACCCAAACCGAGAGTGGGCCAGCGATGAAAAGATAAACCGTAGCGCACCGCCGCCCAAGTGAAGTGTTCTAACCACAAAGCGATTTCGCGGCGCAAACCCCAAATGCTCAAAGAACCGACGCTAATCCACAGCAATATCACTGTTAACCAGCGGCCGTAAACTGTTAGTTTGTGAAGCCTTTGGACTTCGATTTGAAAAGTTTGGTCAGTAGTCATTTGTTATTTGTTATTTGTTATATTATGTCCGGTCGATTACCCCTAATACGGTAGGGGCGGGTTCACGAAAAATATCTGCCAATAATTGACAATCTCAAAAACCCGCCCTTTTAATCGCTCGATCGGACATGATATTATTTGTCATTTGTCATTTGTCATTTGTTATTGATTATTTATTATTAGTCAGTCAACAGTTAACCGTCAACAGTTAACCGTCAACAGTTAACCGTTCACAGTTAACCGTTCACAGTCAATTAAACTTCCTCTGACTGGTTGATTCCTTCTGCTGGGACGGGGATAGAGTGGGCCGTCCGAGTGCGCCACCAAGCTAGCAGCGTACTGGCAATGAAAATACTCGAATACGCACCCGCAATAAAGCCGACAATCAAAGCTAAAGCAAAGTATTTGAGGGTTTCGCCGCCAAACAAAAAGATTGAAAACAATGTCAGCAGCGTGGTAAATGTTGTGTTAATTGACCTTCCCAGTGTCTGCATGACAGCATCATCGACAATTTGATCGATCGACTGTCCCGGATTTAGCTTGATTACTTCTCGCACGCGATCGTAAATTACCACAGTATCGTTAACAGAAAAACCGATAATTGTCAAGAGCGCGACCACAAATAAACTGTCAACTTCCACTCCTTGAACTAAACCCAAAAATGAGAAAACACCCAGAGTAACCAACACGTCGTGGAAGAGAGCAACGAAAGCAAAAAAGGCATAATCCAACTGAAACCGAAATGTTAGATAAACCGTAATTCCAGCAAAGGAAAGAAATAAAGCCAACAATCCCGAAGTAAATAATTGTTTACCGAGGGTAGGCCCAACCGTATCAATTTGAGTAGATTGAGGAGCAAAAGCCCCTATTTTTTCGCTCAAAGCTGTTTGCAAATTAGTCCGCTGTTCGACATCCAAAGTTTTTGTTCGCAGCGATAAACCTCGCTGTTCTTTGCCGATAACTTGAATGCTACTGCCCGCTAAACCTTGGGTGTCCAGGACTTGGCGGACAGCAGCAAGATCGATGGGTTTACAATTTCCCGGTTTCGTGCAGTCGAGTTCAAATTGCAGCCGAGTGCCACCGATAAAGTCCAAACTGGGGCGCAGTGGTGCGCGGATGTCGGGACGAGTCCAAGAAATCGCCATCGACACTATACCTGCGAGGATTATAGCGGCGGAAATACTCCACCAGAGCGATCGATATTTGATTACACTAAATTTCATAATTTGAAGGAAGAGGGAAGTTCGGCAACGGATTGTGTAAGCTGTTACGCATCTAAATTGTATTTTTGGGCGGGCGGGACGCCCACCCCACAAGAATTTGCTCGAATTTGATTGTCAAATTTAGATGCGCCTCAGCTTAACGAATGTAACGGATGTAAGAAGGAAGGAAGAAGTTAACAGTCAACAGTCAACAGTCAACAGTCAACAGTCAACAGTTAACTATTAGCAGTTTTCGACAAATCGGGACAGAACCACTGAGGTTTCCGCAATGCTGGAAAGCTCAATACTACGAACAGCAGAGTGCGGCTGCAAGTAATAGCAGTAAACATACTCACTACTACGCCCAATGCTAGAGTTACAGCAAACCCTTTAACTAAACCAGCACCCAACCAGAACAAAGCAGCACAAGCAATAACTGTTGTGACGTTACCGTCTAAAATGCTGGAAAAAGCGCGGTAAAAACCCGATTCAACCGATCGATAAAGCGATTTCCCCGCCCGCAACTCTTCCCGCGTGCGCTCAAAAATCAGCACGTTAGCATCCACTGCCATCCCGATGCTGAGCACAAAACCAGCAATTCCCGGCAGCGTTAATGTCACTCCCAAAAGCACGAAAGCTGCCCAAGTTAATAGAGCATAAATTAACAGCGCAATATTAGCAATTACGCCAGGGAGTCGATAGTACGCAACCATGAAAATCAAGACTAAAACTAAGCCGCCGATACCTGCGTTAATACTGCTTTGAATGCTGTCTTTACCCAAGCTAGCGCCGATCGTGCGGTTTTCTACAATTTCGACAGGCACCGGCAAAGCGCCGCCCCGCAATTGCACTGCCAAATCGTTGGCTTCTTGCGTTGTAAAGTTGCCTTGAATTACGGCACTTCCACCAGTAATTCCTGCCTGGGCAAATTCAACGCCGACGACTGGAGAACTGATCATTCTTTCGTCTAGGAAAATACCGATGCTGCGTCCGGTACCTGCTAAATTTTTAGTTAGTTGGGCAAAGAGTTCGCCTCCTTTGGTATCGAAAACAAGAGCAACATTCCAGTTGTTCCCAGCCGCCAAGGGTTGAGGTTGAGCGTCTTTGAGGTTTTCGCCACCGAGGCCGGTGCTTTTGAAGAGTTTGGCTATCGCCTCATTGCTTCTTTTCAAAGCAGCCTGATTTTCTTTAATTGCTGCCTCATTAGGGCTGGTTTTCAATTCTGCTTGTTTGACCAGCAATTCCTGCTGCAACTGCCTTTCAATGGCTAATTGTGCTTCTGTTCCAGGCAGTTGTTCCAGAAATTCTAGCTTTGCCGTGCCTCCCAAAACTCGTTCTGCTTGCTGCGGGTCATTTACTCCGGGCAACTGCACGAGAATTTGGTCTTCTCCTACTGTTTGGACTAATGCTTCGGAAACTCCCAAACCGTTAACCCGGTTTTCGACAATCCGCCGCACAGCTTCTAACATTCCCTGGTCTATTTTGGGAATTGTGGGGGTAGTTTTTACCTGAATTGTGAGTTGCGATCCTCCTTGCAAGTCTAATCCCAGCCGCGTCGGAATTGTTACTATTACAGTAATAGCGGCGATGATTAAAACAAAAATTAGGGCTAATATTGAACGTTGTTTTTGCATATTTAATTATTAGTCATTGGTCAGTTGGCAGTTGTCAGTTGGCAGTTGGCGGTTGGCAGATTTTAGTCATCAGTCATCAGTCATCAGTCAACAGTCATCAGTCAACAGTCAACAGTCAACAGTCAACCAATGACTACTGACTAATCACTATTTATACTCGCAAAGCTACCATTTTTTGGACGGCTTCGACAATTTGAGTGGGCTGGACAATGGTCAGTCTTTCCAAATTGCCGTTGTAAGGTGTGGGAATATCTTGTGAAGACAGGCGCAAAACCGGTGCGTCGAGTTCGTCAAAAAATCGATCGCTAATCGAAGCAATGAGTTCGGCACCAATGCCTCCTGTTTTCATGCACTCCTCTACAATGATTACTTTGTGAGTTTTGCGAATGGATTCGCCAATTGTCTCCATGTCCAGGGGTTTGAGAGAAATTAGGTCGATTACTTCTGGATCGTAACCTTCTTTTACCAGGGCGGGCACGGCTTGCATGACGTGGTGCCGCATCCGGGAATAAGTCACGATTGTGACATCTTTGCCCGATCGCACAATTTCTGCTTTGTCCAGCGGCACTAAATATTCTGTTTCTGGCAAATTTTCTTTGAGGTTGTAAAGAAGAACGTGCTCGAAAAACAGAACGGGGTTATCGTCGCGGATGGCTGATTTTAAGAGTCCTTTGGCGTTGTAGGGAGTCGAACAGGCGACTATTTTCAAACCCGGTACAGCTTGGAAATATGCTTCTAACCGCTGGGAGTGTTCCGCGCCGAGTTGCCGGCCCACGCCGCCAGGCCCACGAATTACCATCGGCATTTTGAAGTTGCCGCCGGATGTGTAGCGCAGCATTCCGGCATTATTGGAAATTTGGTTGAAGGCCAGCAGCAAAAAGCCCATGTTCATGCCTTCGATGACCGGCCGGAGTCCCGTCATTGCTGCGCCTACTGCTAGGCCTGTAAAGCTATTTTCGGCGATCGGGGTGTCGAGCACTCTAAGTTCGCCGTATTTGTTGTAGAGGTCTTTGGTGACTTTGTAGGAACCGCCGTATTGACCTACGTCTTCGCCGAGTACGAATACGGCGGAGTCGCGGGCCATTTCTTCGTCTAACGCCTCGCGGAGGGCGTTGAACAATAAGGTTTCTGCCATAGGAGGTTAAGCAATGATTGCAGGAGGGTCAGACTAGAATATTAACCTTTTGGGGGTGTCGATCTAGGAGTCGATCGCAAATTTGACAGTTAAAACCTGAGACTTGGCCAATCTTTATCATAACATTTGTATTATGTCAACGAATATTTAAGTTAAAATAATAGTAACTTGCCTGCCCACAGCAGAGGAATATTATGCTCCAGACAAAAACTCAACTCACTCTGGAAGAGTTTCTCTCTCTTCCCGAAGGAGAAGGCGATATTACCTACGAACTTATTGACGAGCAAGCAGTACCGAAAATGTCACCTAAAAAATTTCATTCTCGCCTCACCAGAAGCCTAATAAAACTCCTAGAACAGTGGGGTGAGGAACGGGGAGAAATTGGTGTAGAATGGGCGGTAAAATTAACCCGCCACGGGCGAGACTGGGTGCCAGTACCCGATCTTTTATATGTTTCTTACCACCGCTTATCTCCTGACTGGAATCAAGATGAAGCCTGTCCTGTAGTCCCTGAATTAGTCATAGAAATTATTTCCCCAGAACAAACTTTCGGTCAGTTAGCTGCTAAAGCGAGAGATTATTTAGATGCTAAGGTATTGCGGGTTTGGGTAGTAGATAGCAAGGCGAGAAGCATTACAGTTTTTTACCCCGATGCAGCACCGCAGACTTATATGGGAGATACGCTATTAATAGATACACTTTTTGATGGATTAGAATTTACAGCGCAACAGCTATTTCAGATGGCAAAAATACCGCCAAACTTTTAACTAATAGGCTTATTGCATAAATGTTTTATTGTCAGAAAAGCGCAGATTAACGCAGATTAACGCAGATGATTTTAAGAGGGAGGGCGAGTTTTCTTATCTTGTCTAATGACTAATTTCAGCAAAATGTTTTTGCAATAAATCGTGAATAAATCGATAGCGCCGATCGCCCGTTTTTTGCAGTAGCAGGCGATCGGTCGCAGCATCGAGAAAACGCTTGTAATCCCAAGGAATGTAGCCGTTCGACCACAGCACCAGGCGCAATATCAAACTTTCAATCCCCGGAATTCCCGGCAAAAAAGCACTAATTACCGCAGCAACAGCACCCGCAATTAATCCCCAAATTGACCCGGAGACTAGGCTGGCAATTAATCCTAAAATCACCCAAATCAGCCCGCCAACCAGCTTAACTCCAAACTGATACTTGCGCCGTTCATCGGCTGTTTGCAGCCAGCTAGACGGTATGCGATCGAGGTAAAATTCTTGAATTCCTTGCTGTTCCATCCTTCTGGCCAACCATCCCAGCCAGTGGCGAATTTGTTCCGGCCGCAGTTCCTTACCTCTGGGATACTGCTTGACTTGCCCGGTCATTTGGTGGCGAATATAGGCAGTTAACAGATATTTGCGCTGTTCTTCTGGAGAAGTTATGCGCTTCCAAGCTTCGATTAAAATATCGTCGTAAGCCAGAGCCATCATGCTCAAAAGCAAGGGAACTTTTGCCAATTTCAACAACTCCGGCTCGTGTTCAATGCTGTACCAAAGTTCGCGGCTTCTGGCTTCTAGCAGATAATTTTGAATTTGAGTTTCTCTTAAAGGTTTCAACAAAACTGCTGCTTGCAGGCGAAATCTAGTTTCGCAGTTTTTGTAAGCTTCAAAACTGCTGCAAGCTACTAAATGTTTGGGTTTAAATTCGCTTTCCACAAACTGATTGATTGCTTGAATGCAGCTATTTTGGCGGTGGGTTTCTACTTCGTCCAAGCCGTCGAGGAGAGGCAGCAATTGTTGTTCGGTCAGCCATTTTTTGCCGACAGCAGGAGAGATGCCGTATTTGAACTGAAGTTGAGCAATTAACCAATCGGCGATCGCCCCAGATTCTGCTTTCCACGATCCGAGTTCAAACAGCACTGGTACTGGCAAACTAGCATCTTTTTGGGCGCGGGAAACTAACACGCGAGCTAATTCTAGCAGCGTCGTAGTTTTGCCTGCACCCGTGGCTCCCAAAATTACCAATTTGCCGCCGGCGCGATCGAACACTTTAGCCATGCTTGCTTTGGGAGGAAGCCGAAAACTCGGACGGTTGCCCGCTTTCACTTCCACATCCCAACAGCGGTTAACACCCGTTGGCGACGAGTCTTGACTGAGGTTAGCCAGTACAGCGGCGTGCAAAGACTGCGCGAGCCCTGCTTGGACTTCCTGCTTCACCTTCTCCAACAATCGATCGCGAGGCGGTTGTAATCTTAGAGGAATCAATTTTGACATTTTATGTACCTCGCGCTGAACGCTTACCTTCGCAAATTGGCGCGCAAATAACCCAGAGCAAGATTACCATCAGTATAGGCGTCCAGTATATATTTACTCAAATTATTGCGACAATTATGGCTCTGAAATTTTATCTAAAAATCCTGACCCTGTGGGCAGCACTAGGTATTTCCACTGTAAATTAACTGGCGATCGCCCCAACTCCCAAACAAAAATTATTAGTATAGATACAGAGAGGGTTTTTTATGTCATTTACGAAGGCTCAAATCATCACAGTAAGCTTAGCAGGAGTGGCAACAGCGGTGGGAGTGGCTGTTGCAACTATACAGTCGGGTGCGATGAAACAATCCGATCTTCCCCTTGCAGAATCCCCGGCATCCACCAGAAACCAGATTGCAGGGCCGACGAACAACCCTGAATCTCGGCAACCAAAATCTCTGCAAGCACAAACCCCGGCTGCAGAATCTCCGAAATTCCCACCCCAACCGGCAAAAACCCCGGCTGTTCAATCCTCGCTAGTTGCAGGAGTCCCTGGGCCAAAAGTTGAGCCAGTAGTTGTCACACCCCCAGATTCGGGTTGCAAAATCAGTATGGCTGTAGTCAGCGATCCGAATCCACCGCTAAATGTGCGATCGATCCCGCAAGTAAGGGGCAGCAACATAGTAGGAAAACTTAAAAATAATACCTTTGTTTCAGTTGCCGAAGAACAAAACGGTTGGCTGCGAATTACCGATCCAGTTCCCGGTTGGATTGCGAAAAGACGCACCGAAAGCAGTTGTTCTAATGTCAACCAGCAGATTAATCTTCTGCCGGGAGGAGATGAGGCGATCGTCAAAGGTCGAATTATTGGTGGCGGCAGCCATTCTTACCGGATTCGCGCCCGAAAAGGTCAAACAATGACTGTTAGGAATCGGAAAGATGTTTTCCCGCAAATTATAACTCCTAGCGGCAAACTTTTAGCCGGAGATCCTTATCAAGGCAATGAAACAGAGTGGAGTGGAAAAGTGCCAGTAACAGGCAATTACACATTACAATTAGACTCGAATTTCCGAGGATACGAATACGAATTTTCGGTAAAATTGCGATAATTTTCCTGATATAGGTAGGGATACGGCACTGCCGTGCCCTACCTGTATCTGCGACTATTAATAAATAGTATAATTAAGGAATAGCCCCCAGCGAGATATCAAGAATCGCAAATTTCTGCCAATCTTCCGAATCAAAGTGCCACCATTCAGTTGTGATACTCATCAATCCGTGTTTTTTCATTGCATCCTTAAGCACTTGACGATTTTTCCGAGATTCGGCGCTGCCGCCTTGATAATCTCCGTGAGCTTTTTCGGTAAAATCATCGTAAGGTGTAGGCATTTCTAATTCTTTGCCAGTGCGATCGACTAAAGTCAAATCAATAGCAGCGCCGCGATTGTGCCGCGAACCTCTAGCAGGATTAGCAACATAGCGCGGATCGGGCCAAGCTTGCCACATTTGCTTAGTCACAGAGAAAGGCCTGTAGCAATCGTAAACTTTCAAACCCAATCCAATTTTTTCCAAATCTGTTTGAACTAGCCCTAACTGTTGAGCAACAGAACTTCTCAAGGCGCATTTCGATATAGGGTAAAGTTTTCGTTTCAAGAAATTGTTAGTAGTGGCGTATCGGATATCGAGGCGAATGTTGGGATTTACGGTGCGGATGTCAACCAGTCGTGCCGAAGGGGGAAGTTGACTCATGAAAATACTTTCAGGTACTACTGAGTTTGGTTCGGCTTGGGTAATTTGCACTTGTGGCGGCTCCTGGGCGCGAATCGACGTTGTATAATTCAGTGTGGTTGTAGATAGTAATATTAGAGCGAATACAAGTAGATATTTTGTAAATCGGTTTAATTTCATAGCTCTGTTAAGTGGATATTTAATAGAGTTTTTACATTTCATATCTTGGGGAATTTTCGCGCTTTTCGTGTTGTCTGCTAGCCCGCCAGACCGACAGGGGTTGAAACCCCTGTCTCATAGCTAAAGTCCTCTGAAGAGGACTGAAATATTTCTCTAAAACTTTTATTTTATGAGTCTTTCAGTCGGTTTTAACCGACTTTAGCTATGAGACGGGGGTTTAAACCCCCGGCGGACTGTGGGACAAGCGCGAGAACGCTCGCTCTCTTTTCTCTCTGAGTCATTTTTAATTGTTAATTGTCCTCAAATTCCCAAGCGCTGATACACTAAATCTAAGTGCCTCAATTGATACTGCGGATCGAAACAATCATCAATTTCTTTGGTCGTCATCTTAGCTGTTACCCGATCGTCCTTAGCAATTAAATTGTAGAAATTGCCGCCCGGTTTGTTCCAAGCTTCGTGAGCACAAGATTGCACAATTTTGTATGCGTCTTCGCGACTCGTGCCTTTTTCTACTAAGGCTAACATCACGCGCTGGCTGAAAATGACTCCGCCGTAAAGGTTCATGTTTCGCTTCATGTTTTCGGGATAGACTAGCAGGTGTTTTACTAAGTCTGTGGTTTCTACTAACATGAAGTGAGTTACTGTAGAACTGTCGGGCAAAATCATCCGTTCTACGGAACTGTGAGAGATGTCTCGTTCGTGCCAAAGTGCAACGTTTTCTAAGGCTGCGACGGCGTTGGCGCGGACGATTCTCGCCATTCCTGTGAGTCTTTCCGATCGAATCGGGTTGCGTTTGTGGGGCATGGCGGATGAGCCTTTTTGCCCTTTGGAAAAGAATTCTTCGACTTCGAGAACGTCGGTGCGTTGCAGGTTGCGGATTTCTACTGCAAAACGCTCGATCGATGCTGCTAAGAGTGCTAAGGTTTGGACATATTCGGCGTGTCGATCGCGCGAAATGACTTGAGTCGATGCGGTATCGGGTTCGAGTCCGAGGTTTTGACAGGCGATCGCTTCAATTCGCGGGTCAATATTAGCATAGGTTCCGACTGCGCCGGAGATTTTGCCGACTGCTATGGACGATCGCAAATTCACTAATCGGGCGCGGTTGCGAAAGACTTCTGCCAGCCATCCTGCTAGTTTAAAGCCAAAGGTGATGGGTTCGGCGTGAATTCCGTGCGATCGGCCAACCATGACGGTATTGCGATGCTGTTGAGCCTGATAGCGAATAGCTTGACTCAATTCTTCGACACGTTCTAACAAGATATTGACGCTGGCGACTAATTGCAGCGCCAAAGCAGTATCGAGCACGTCGGAACTGGTTAAGCCGAGGTGAATGTAGCGGCCGGCATCGCCTACATATTCGTTGACATTTGTCAAGAAGGCGATCATGTCGTGGCGGACTTCGGCTTCTATTTCGAGGACTCGTTTGGGGTCAAAATTAGCCTTAGCTTTGATTTCTTCGACTGCGGCGGCGGGGATGTAGCCGAGTTCGGCTTGAGCTTCGCAGACAGCGATTTCTACTTGCAGCCAGCTTTTGAGTTTGGCGGTTTCAGTCCAGATGTTGCCCATTTCGGGCAAAGTGTAGCGCTCTATCACGGTGGGAGTTGGGGAATGCGATCGTCCTATTGTACCTCTGCGCGGCCTCCGTCTTCAGTCGGGATGGGGAATTTCGGGCGATCGGGCTTTCCACATATGTGACACATCGTCCGTAGACCGATCGTCCGCAGAGACTGAAAATTGGCAGATGAGTCGATCGAAACAGAAGATTCTGCACGCTTTAGGCCATCTGGTAAAGCAGCACGGGACTGCGTTGCTCTAATCAGCTAGTGACTGATAACACCAACTTGGACGCCGCAGGAGATTGAAGGTATCTAGGTATCGAATCCGATCAGCTTGTGCGACTGTAGCAGCGGCTTCCTTGGCTTCATTCAATAAGCCTTGAGGGCAATCTAGATTCCACAAAGGATGAACGATGATAACACTTATATCCCCCACAGTCAAACCCGGTAGAGCACCGAACTGTTGCGCGGAACAACTAAACGAAGCACAAAATGTATCGCGCAAAGCAGTTGCTTTCAACACCCAATCTTCTAAGTCGGGAGTAGAAAAATCCCCATCCAGTCCGCAACGAAAATCACTACTAGCTAATCCCCTCTGCAAGGAAAGCCCCAAACGCCAATCCAGCAGACCGTGATAGTTCATATTGCGGTACTGCTGCAAGCAATCATAACAGGAAGAGTCGCATTTTTGGCGGTGTTCTGGTGACATTATCGCCTCAGCAAAGCTATTTTGAGAATTCAGAATTTTGTCTAAAAGGATGTCTTCCCAGTAATTAGCTAGCCAGTAGGTGAAGCCAGAACCATTTGCAAGCCGATCGCTAATTACAATTTCTCCTACTTTTTCCCCGGTATCCTCTAATTCAGCCTGTCGCAAACCGCTCACGTCTAATTCTTCAGGATCGATGTCTAACTCTTGTGCTGCTACAGCACGAACCATGAAAGCGGCTGAGTAGAAAGCAGCTTTGACGGCGGAACCGCGTGCAATAGGATCGAGGCACAATCCATCTGGTACAGCAGCGGGTTTAATTCGCAGGACACCAGTGGTTTTTGGGGCAACGATCGCAATTTTTTCTGACTCTCCCTGCTGTTTAAACTTCACATTATTTTTATTCTGAAATCGCTCATCAATCCACTGATCTGGTAACAATTTATCACCGCGTCCAAATGTTGCATTTCCTGTTGCTCCTTTAAATAGCTGTCCTCGATTGTCATTCACCCGGAAAACGCGGCCGGATTCAGAAAAAGCTGTCTGAGTATTTGTGTTATTTACTAACTCAAAATATTGAATTTGTGATTCGGCTACGCTGGCTGCACCTGTAATTAACGCATCGTATTCATCTTTAGCGTCAGCCCCAGGATTGAGGCTGGTACGGAAAGCTAAAGGGACAGCCCACTGAAAAAGTCGGAATCCATCTTCCTCATTTGCCCCGCATTCTGGACAGATTATATGTTCAAATTTTGCATTATTTGTATCCGTATGTTGGCAGCGCTGACACCTCAACATCCATTTGCGAACGCTCAGAGGTTCGCCAGCAGGAACCAACCCATTTTTAGTGTCGGGAATTAACGATGCTGTAAACCCGATCGCAGTATAAATCCGCTTATCTTTAGTTTTTTCTGAACCAGGGGAAAATTCAGAGACAGCTAAATCTAAATCTCGATCGATAGTAGGAACTTTTTGTTTTCGGGACGGATCGTGATGATACAAATCACGCACTCTTGAGGGCATCCCGTACATCGGCAAAACCCCGCCCTCAGCGAGGCGCTCTGCCAATCCATCTCCAGTCAATTCTAAGTTATTGGCACACTCGTCAATCTTTTTAAACAAATCCTGACGTGCATAGTTTTCAAGTTTGTTGCAATCGATACCTTCAACACCGACTAGCAGAGAATTTACGATCTCGGTGACTTCCTTTGATTTTTCTAACCAATTACGAACTTGTTCGCGGCGTTCTTCCGTGTCCTTCCACTTTTTAAGTGTCCCAAATTCACCGTGACTGTCCGGTTTTTTTTCTACCTCCCAGCAGGTGACACCAGCATCCTTAAATGCGCGTCTCAAACATTCTTTGGCTAGGAGGCGCTGCACGATCTCAACCTGTGACATAGAAAGAAAAGGAACCGGCGGCGGATCGCCGGTAATTTTTTCAGGATGGCGGTAATAAAATTCATCGTGCGATCGACCCCGACAAAGAGTAAGTACGATCGCGAAAGCCTGACCCCGGCGACCGCCGCGACCCGCACGCTGCTGGTAATTAAAGCGCATAGGCGGCATATTTGCCATCACCACAGCCATTAAACTGCCAATATCAATTCCCACCTCCATTGTGGTAGTCACGTTCAAAATGTCGATGATATCTACCTCTGGGATAAAATCTCTTTCTTGTTCGCCAAAATTCACGATAATGTTGCGGAAATGTCGCTGTCTCTCGGCTTGATCGTCGGTTTGTCCGGTCAACTCTTCGCAATGTAAACGCAAGGGTTGACGCTTATTTACAGCTTGGGTGGCGAAATAATTGCGAGCGTATAAATCTGCACATATTTTATTAGGTTCCGACGCTAAATTTGCCAAGCAATTAGTATTAGTACAAATACCTCCCGCACGGTGCAGGTGAGGACGCTGGCAAGAATCGCACTGCCACACGGGGTCATCGGACACAGCAACTCGTACAGATAAATGCCGGGGATTAAGTATAAAGTGGTGGTGCTGACCGCATTCGCAAATGGCAGATTTCAATGCCTGCTGCAATTCCTGTTCTGAAATTCCGCAAGCTTCTGCACACTCTTTAATATATTTCCGAAATTTTGATCGCACATCACCCCAGTCTTTCCAGTCATCTAACGGATAATCTTTAGGTTCTTGCGGATACCTGTACAATTCACCTAAAATTCGCAAGCTGCCGTTACAAATGCTCTCAAATACTGAAGGTGAAAGTCCACATTGGATTGCTAGCTGTTCTAATTGATTTGGCGGTAAATTCAGGCGAACATAACCCAGACCCGATGCTTCAATCCCAAAGTACAGACGACTGAAAAGTGTGTCGCAGACCTCAGATTTAACTTTAGAGCGAAGTTTGTTTTCTCGCCTTTCCTCTGCGCCAGGAGACAATTTAGATTTCCACCCTGCGGTATCAGAGGAAAAATCAAATAATGTTGTCCAATGATGCCAGTTACTGTCGTAGTTAAATTCCTGGTAATCGACATCGTTACCCGCAGGATTGACCCCCAAAACTTTCAATCGCTGCATGAGCAAACCAGGCTCTTGATTGTCGCCTTCAAACAGTATTCTGAGAGGAACTGTGCGGGTATTACCTATTTGCTGGATTTCGCTGATTACCTTCTGAGCGTTATCTCGATTTTCCTGCAAGTTTTTTACTACCACAGGCGAAAGTTCTGCTGGCCAGGTCGAGTTAGCTAATTCAAGCTTTTCCTCTAACTCGCTTACTATATGGGGGTGACGTTGAACAAAAAACATAGATTCAGAACGAGCAGGCTGACCGTATTGTTGAATATCTTCTAACAGGTGGGGTTTTCCGATTGCGATTTGTCCAAGTTCATCAAAAAGTGCTTCTCGTATTAGATCGTCATAGTGCGATCGCTCAATTCCATTGGATATAGAAGCGGCATCTTCACGACTATCAGAAAACACTACTAATTTGCGGGATTCCGCGTCTTCTGGTAGCTGATAAAACAGTTCTTTAGACAGCAGTTGACTCACTTTAGAAAAACCTGTTCTGAAGCCACGGATTGGAGATTTTTGATACAGTCGCTTGCTGTAGTCAGCACCGCAGCAAGCACAAACCGCAGGCAAAGCTTTAACTTTTTCCTGTTCCTCTGGTAACAGGTTCGGTCGATAAAAAATATAGCCTTTTAATGTTAAGTCATCAGAGGAATGAGGGTCGCCTAAACTAACTATACCGCTGCGAGTATCTAGGCATGCCTTCTTCCAGCAACCTGACTCTGCTTTTTTATACTGTCCCCAACCCTTCGCATATTCATCAATATCACTCTGTCTGGACGGCCAAAATATAGCAAATTCTTTGTACGTCCTCCGAGCGAGAAATTTGCCAGCTTGTTTGTCAGGAATTCCCTCAATATCCGGTTCGGTAGGCAAAAGTTCCCATCCGTCATTATTCTGTCTGGTCAGCCTGTTTCCCCCAAGAAATACAGTTTTGCACTGTTCGCAGTAAAGAAGTTCTAAAACTCGGTAATTATCGCAAAGTATGGGAGGATTTTCTACAAAAAGTTTGCCAACAGGTCGCTTTTCGCTGATTTCGTTTTCCTCGCACCCGTGATTCGGTTTAGTGCAAGCCCAAAGCCCTTCGATATTCCTGAAAAACCAGTGCAGCCTAAAAGATGGCAAGGATGTTTGGTCGGACAAACCGCGAGCGACAAGCAATCCTCTTACTGCCAGCTTGAGGCTTTCATTTGTTAAGTTATTGCCAAACATTTTTTGACCAAAATCAGCGATCGATACGGCACGAATTTTGTCATCAACGTTACAAGCATCGACCATTCTAGCGCCAATAGCCGCGCTTTCTGATTCCACAATTTCGCGGCAAGCACTGTATGCCACAGTTTCCTGCAACCGTTCTATATTATTGATTTCAGGTGCTTCGGCCAATGCGATGAACGGTTCGACATCAAGGAATTCTTGACCCTCAATTGACGGAATTGGCTCTAAATGACCGGGTATAATCTGTTGGGAATGCCATTCGACACCGAAGAATTGATTCAGAAATTCTAAGCTTTTTGGGTCGTCTGGTTCCAGAGATGCACTAGAGGCAAGAATCCGCAATTTTGGATGACCTGGATGGAGCCCCAATCGTTGCAGCAACAGTCGCAGCAAATAAGCTACTTCAGTCCCAGAAGTGCCACGATACAAGTGCAATTCGTCAACAATTAAATGAAAGACACTACCATCTTTGTTTAACCATTCCTTCGTTTTTTCAAAGATATCTTGATCAATATTCCGCATCAGCATAATACTGAGCATAGAATAGTTAGTAATTAAAATATCTGGCGGGGCATCCTTCATATCCCAGCGACAGCGCATTTCTGACCCATCTAAACGCGGGAAAAAGAACCTGACATCATCATCGCCAGTTTGATTTGCGTGTTCGCTAGCTTTAGTGGCTGATTGCTCCATTTGCTGTATTGCTTCCAGCAGTTCTTTTATTTTTTTGCCATTAGGTTTACGATTTTCTGTGTATTCATGTCCCGGTACGGGCGTAACGCCGTTGTATCTTCCAAAATAAACTCGGTTGCCTTTTCTATTATTTTGAAACCACTCTCGCGCTGCTTCAGAATCTAAAGCGCGGCGCAGCCTGGTAAGTTGGTCTTCAACTAAGGCATTCATGGGATATAAAATGAGGGCGCGAACAGCAGCATCCCGGTTTTCGTGACTTCTCTGAGGAACGCGATAAGATTTCTTAAAACTGTGGTTTTTCTTCCCTACAGGGTTACATTCATTCTGCCAATCCTCATTTTTCCACCAGTCGTTGAGATGAGGTTTCTCTGGCTTAGGATTATCCCAATTTTTCGATTCTTGGGCAAGGTAAGCAAATAGCGGCAACATAAAAGACTCTGTTTTCCCTGAACCAGTACCTGCCGTTACTACAGCATTTTGACCTTCTAATGCCTGTCGCAGCATTTGGATTTGGTGGCTGTACAGTTCGTAATTGCCTACAAGTCCGCAGGAGGCAAGCTGTTTAAAATCTTGAATGGCAGATTCATCTAATCCTGGTACGTTTGAAGTATCTAAATCATAGATAGTTTTACCCGATCTTTGATAGCGGGGCATCGGTTCAATCCAGGGTTCTTGATGGAATGCACCGGGTTGGCGCAGCAGTCTTTCGCGCTCTTGTTCTATTTCAGTAAATTGAGTTCCGAAAGCGGTTTTTATGTACAGTAGGAAGTTGTCACGGATTGTATTAAAGGCGTTAATTGGATCGTGCATAAATTACCTCACTATGTTATATTTAAAGATTGCTGTAAAAGTGTTTGCCCTAATTTAGCTGCGGTCATTTCTGCTATTTGAGGGGGAATTGCGAAGAATAACTTGAATCCCTGAATTTGCGGATCGTGCGGCAATTTTTTTACATATGTTGCTGCATAACCGGAACAAAGGGTTAAGGCTCTTTCTAGAAGTCGTGGCAGATTGGCGCTGGCAGGTACTGCCATAGTGAATCTGCGTTTGTCGTAGATTAGGACATTCCGCCGCAGTGCTTTAAGAATAGCATACCTTCCCCAATCAAGGTCTATTTCTGTACAAATTCCATCTCGCCAATGATAGTACGATAGGGTGTTTCGCGATGGATGAATGTATCGACTGAGACGAATATTAGTGTCGGTTTCTTTGATAGTTTTAAATTGTAATGAATTAGGTTCAAAAGTTTGGTCTTTCCAGTTCAATTCTGGAGCGTTAGCCCATTTGAGAGTAGCTAAGTAGTCGTCAATACTGGCGGCAAAATGCAGCAAAGACCAGGCTGAGGGCGTTTCGATAAAAGGTATGCCGAGAGAAGATGCGATCGCCTGTAATTCCCTTATATCCTCTGCTTGTACAGCCACTCGCTTCGGTATCAGCCCTAATTCACTCGCTTGGTCTTGGATTTCAACGTTGATGTGATTTCCCACAGACTGACAAGCATCTGATAATTGTTGAATAGTAGTAGGTGATCGCGCTCCTGCTAAAATGGCTTGAGGAAAGCCGGCACTGGGCAATCGTACCAATAGAGGGGGAGCAGAATAAGCCTTACTCTTGCTGCTATCATCGCTAAAATTAAAGTCACAGTGACCCAGAGAATCGAGGGCGCGAATTACTTGAAATCTTTTATTCTTAATTCCGTCTTTGTCCATGTTTTCTTCCCTCACACCCGTCTCAAGATTATACAAATAATCAAAGGTTTCCTTAAAGGATAGCCAAGTAACTTGCTTTTTTGCAGAAATAATGTAGAGCAGTTTTTCGCTAGTTTCAGACACGTTCTGCCTCCTTTTGAAACTGTTGCCACAATACTTTCAAGTTAGAACGATCGGGCGGGGAAATTTTCTTGCGATCGTGCCACAATATTTCTTTCCAAGCCCGAATCTTCTTGCGGTCTTTGCACTTTGACATCGACGGTTGTGATTCGGCTAAATTGGTGCTGCAAAACATTACTTGACCGCGATGACGACCTTTGGAAATAGCCCAAACAGGCTCCCAATTTGTAGGCAGTGATTCCGCCGGCCAAATTGCTATTTGACCTGGTTCTTTACCAACAAAGAAAATCCGCTGCTTTCCTTGTATTGGTAAAAAAGTGTTGAAGTTAAAGTCCGGGAAATCAAGACCCTGCACAAATGCGCCAGCAACGCCCGCGCTCCCATTATCTCCTGTCTGGAGCTTCCCGAAGCGATCGAACTGTTGGGAATTGGTTTGGGATGGCAAAGAATAGTTTTCTACCAATAACAGAGAACAGCGCTTGATAATATCCTCTCCACTGCGTGCTTCAATTAGCAACTTTGTTTCCGCTGGAGTATCGGCTGGCAATTCATAAATATCTGCTGCTTCCGTGGAATCTAATAGGCGATCGTTGCAATATACTTTTATTGATTCGCTGCCACCTTGCAGCACCAATTTTGGCGGTGCAAATTTAAAGAATTTATTACCTTTTTCCAGGCGTATTCCCCCAGCTAACTCTAGGCGTATATTAGTCGGGAAAGCTAAGATTGGGTATTCTCGTTTAACAAGCTCGTCACTGTAAGCACCCTTCGCTTTGAAGAAGTGCCACCCACTGGGCAAACCATTTATGATTTGCACATTTTCAAAGTCTTGACAGCTAGAGTCTCCCCATCTTGTCAGCAATTCCAAACACTCTTGATGAGCTGCTAAATAAAATGGCTTTTGAATGGGCAACTGTCGCACTTCTACAAATCCCGGTAATCCCTGACTACCTCCATCAATGAATACTCGAATGGGTGATGCTGGCAGCCTAAAACACCATTTAGAGTCATCAGATCGCACTTGCAAACCTTTCAACCAATCAAATTCAGAGGCAACCAGTGGTTTTCCGTCTGACTCAGATATCAGAGTTGAAGACCAACCCCCACTATCTTCGTAACAAGAGAAGGGCTGACAATTACCATCTGAAAATAACAATAAATCGTCTTCTGAAAATTCGTGTTTTGTACTGCAACGCAAGGTTATAGTGGCGCGTTTGGCAATTGGATCGAGTTGACAGCACAATCTCAATAGTCCGTAAATCTGCGTTCTATCTGAAACTTCAGCCGTTCCATCCCAACCACGCAATTCATCAATAATCCATTCGAGCAATGCTTGGCGATGTTCGTCACTGTCCCTGGTTTCTTCTAATAAGCGCAGCGTCGGTGGTCGCAGTTGTTTACGCCCGTGCTTGGCTAACAAAAGTGCGATCGCCCCCTCAGTAGGATGTGAAACAGGATCTAAGTCAGCAGCCGCAAATATAGCAGGTAGTGCGCGACGCTCTTTTTCAGTCAAAAGAGTTTGGGCGATGGGTATGCCAACATGAATCCGACGCCCAGCACTGTTGATATTGAAGATCCCTACTTCACCTGATTTGTATTCATTTGCCCACCGCGCTAAGTCATCCCAAAGCCTCCTCATCTGGTCGAACCCTCGATACTGTCCAGATGTAGATTGTTCGCGCAGTAATGCCCGGAGACGGCGGTAGTAGGCATGGGCTGCAAAATCTTCTTCGATACCAGCAGCGAGGACGAATAGCGCCAAATAGCCGATGTAAAGAGGATAACCTTTTTGTCCGTGTCGGTACTTCCAGTCATCCATACTCTGCAAGGCTTTCTCGCAGATGCCCTTCCCTTGCACCCCAATAGGACCAGCCTTAACTGCCTTAATAAAATCGGGAAGATCCGCACCGTAATTTTGACCAATATCTGTTATTAGTTCCTCTGTGACATACAGGTGAACGCTGCGCCCTGCCATTTCATTATTGAAAAAATGAGCTGCGATGGAATTATTCCATTTTAAATAATCCATTTTAATATTTCATATAATTTAAGTGAGCTTGGTAATTTTAAGTATTATAGCCCATGAATAGCCATTATAGTCTGATCGTCCAGTGGTCAAAAGAAGATAAAATTTTTGTTGTCAGCTTGCGTTAATTTACTGAGAGCAGGTAGCTTTTCAATCGGCACACTTACGAGGAAACCGCCAAACAGGGACAATAATTGTTAGAAGCATTATTTAGAGAAGTTAGTCAACGAAACAATTGAGTTGCTTAGGGAAATCAAAGCAGAGGAGACAGAACTATGAAATATACAGTTGTTATCCAATGGTCAGAAGAAGATCGATGCTTTGTCGTATTTTTGCCGGAGTTTGAGGATGTCATGCAACCGGTAACTCACGGAGATTCTTATGAAGAAGCTATCTACAATGCGCGAGAGGTACTAGAGTTACTAATCGAGAGTTGTCAAGCTGAAGGTAAACCATTGCCAGCAACTAAGAAGCTAGAACGATTATTTCAGGCTGCTTAAATTTGTTTACAGCAATATCAGTCAAGTATGGAATAAGTGCAAAACCGATACACTCTGCTAAACGGGGCGGCACGGCATTTCCAATTTGCCACATAGCCTTTTTCATTGAACCTTCAAAAATAAATGAATCCGGGAAACTTTGCAATCTAGCCATTTCGCGAGCGGAAATCACGCGATTAAGATAAGGATGAATATGAGTGCCGCCGTGATTTTCTTTAACAGTCATACTCGGTTTTCCCGGATACTGTCGCTTGAAAGCATCGGCGTAGCTTTCATACAAAGAACCGCCTGGTGGAACTTTAGCAAGTCTTTCCATGTACTCAACAGAATGACGAGTCCATTGGTGGTTAATTTCCGGTATGGGAGTATACTCTGGTAAATCATCAATGGCTGACTCAATCGCTTTATATTGTTCGGGCAACAATTGTGGCTTCGGATAGGGATTTTGCATCCCAAATCTATTGGCAATAAAAATAGCTCGCGGGCGGATTTGCGCGACTCCATAGGCGGCTGATTCCAGAACAGCAACGGACATATTGGGATAGCCAATTTCCTCAAAAGCCTCGCAAATGGCTTGCTTAACAGATCCTTTTTGTATAGTCAATATTCCCGGTACATTTTCCATGACAACATACCAAGGACGTATTTCAGAGACTACGCGGACAAACTCTCTAAATAAGCGATTTCGAGGGTCGTTGGGGTCGCGTTTTCCTGCAACTGAGAAGCCTTGACACGGCGGCCCACCTACAACAAGATGAACTTCTGGCGAACCAATTTCAGCGAGCAACTTTTGGGGATTTAAGTTTTTTAAATCGTCGCACAAGTGATGGCAATCGGGAAAGTTTTTTGTATGAGTTGCCGAGGCTATGGGATTAATTTCAACGCTTGCTACTGGTCGAAAACCTGCTTGCAATAAACCTTGGGTCATGCCGCCCGCACCGCAAAAAAGATCGACAAATGTATAGTCTGATTTTGGCAGTGACTGAGATTCAATATCAATGAATATCTTGTAGGGGTCGCAGTCATTTGCTTCTAGTTCGCGTTGGATGCGTTCGTAACGCCCTAATTTTGCTTTCTTCTGCTTTTTGGCAGGAATTGGTTCTTCCTCTTTTGAGAATAAAGACAGTTGTATTGCTTCCATTTTATATTTTTTTACTGCGTTCTATCTGATGTTGCCCACTTGGGGCAGGGTGTAGGGATCGATCGCGCTTGGAGTCGGAGAGTGCGATCGTCTCACATATTGCACCATTCTCGCTTAAAAAACCCGACGACCTGTTCCACAAAGAGTGAATTTTCTTGGGGGTGAACCCCAGAGTCCGCCCATAAAAGGCTGATTGAGAAAGGTGCAATATCTCAGTTGTCAGGCAGTATTGTCGTCAAAAACCCGGTTTCTGAGTACCCGCGCGTCGATTTTCAGCTTTTAGAGAGATGTAAAAACTTCCCCGATCGCTACACTATTAAGTAGGAACTCAGCAATTTTGGAGAAGAGGTGAATTGAAATTCGTTTCCGACCCGCAAATAAAAGTTAAAATCCGCAAAATGAAAGAGCGGGTGCGGTGGCAAGAACAGTCGATCGTCGATCGGGGAATCGACCAAACTCGGATGGTTTTGGAATCTCAAACCACCGACTCTCCAGAGTTTTCGTTTTTAGTCGTAGGCGACAGCGGCACGGGCAACCACCGCGGCTACAATCCCCAGCGGCAGATTGCCGAACTGATGGTCTCGGAGCGCGAAACTTGCCGTTTCGTCCTCCACACGGGCGATGTAGTTTATCTCGTAGGTTCCAGCGAATATTACTTGCAAAACTTTATTCGCCCCTACCGAGAATTTATCGTCGGCGGCGAGCATCCCTCTCGGATTGCCTACGATCGCATGGTGTTTAATTTTCCGTTTTTGCCAGTACCGGGAAACCACGACTATTACGACTTGCCGATAGTCTACGGCATTCTCTCGGCCACAGCCTTACCGCTGCGGCGGCTGTTGGGTTCCAAGTTGGATCTCGATGTCGGCTGGCACGGTTCCGATCGCGGAAATGCCTACGCCAAAGCGTTTCTCGACTACCTGCAAGCTCACAAAATACCGGGAGAACTCGATCGCCACCTAGACGCCCACTACACCGCCAGCACCAGCACAGGCCGCTGCCTCCGCTACCAACCCGGACGCTTTACCCGCTTACCCAACCGCTACTACACCTTCCGCAGCGGCGGCATCGACTTCTTCGCCCTCGACTCCAACACCTTCAACGAGCCCTTACCAATCCCGAAAACCAAACAGGGCGACATCCGCCGCCAGGATTTGGAACTCGATCGCCAGAAGTTGGAACAAGAAAAATTGGCAATGATCGAAATGTGCGATCGGCTCAACCCCGAAATTCCCGAGGAAGCCGAACAGCTAGACGACTTGGGCGCCAAGTTAGAGCAAGTTGACGAAATGTTGATGGATATTGACAAACAACTGTCGTCCCACAAAACAGCCGCCACGGACGTTGAACAGCTCGAATGGCTGAAAAAAAGGCTGATTAACTCTTGGCGCGATTCCGAGGTGCGGGGGCGGGTAATTTACCTGCACCATCCCCCCTACGTGACCGAGGCGACAAAGTGGAATCAAGCTCAAACTTTAGCGGTTCGGTTGCGATTGCGCGAGGTACTCGACGGGGTGGCCGATGCAGTTGGGGATGTGGCGCGGGGGCGTCCGCTAGTAGATTTGGTGCTGACGGGCCACGCTCACTGTTTGGAATACCTGCGGACTGGGGATACCGGACACGGCGACTCTGGGATTAATTGGATTGTCTGCGGGGGAAGCGGCCACAGTCTCCGCCGCCAGCGCCCGGAAGGGCCGATGCTGCAGGAAGCATTGAGTCCTGAAGCTTATCGGTTGGCGCGGCAGTCTGGTTCCGAAACAGCCAGCCGGCGGGTAGCGGAATCTTTGCTATTTGTCGGCCGCAGCGGTCAAGGTTCCCACAAACGCCGTCCTTATTCGTGTTTGCGGATTGATGTTCTCGATGGGTGTCCCCCGAAGTTCCGCATCCGACCTTTGGTTGTCGAACGCTTTGAGGGGAAATGGCAGGATATCCCGATCGAACCTTTTGTGATTTAACTTTCGTTTTTCTGTAAGTCTCGATCGCCCTTAAAAACCTGGGCTTTGACCGATTCCGGTTCCCCCTTTTTTAAGGCTAGGGGGGATCGAGAGCGGAATGCTCGCACAAAATACTTGTATCAATTTAATTCAGGAGAAAAATTCAATGATTGCTAACTTAACCGCCACCGGCTGGGAAATTATTTACCACCGCGCCCACGCTTTACTCGCGGCGCAACTGGGCGGACAGTGGAAGCGCTCGAAATCTCCGCTTCGCCTCTATGAAACCATAGCGGCTATTTCCCATCACGACGATTTGGAGAAAGAATGGGAAGAAAATATTTTGACTGAAGCGGGCGCGCCCTTTGATTTTACCTTGCAGACGGAAACTTCTCTGCCGAAAATTAAAGCCATGACGGAGAATTCCCTATATCGCGGTAGGTGGGTAGCAATGCTGATTTCTATGCACATGAGCTATCTCAATGAAGGAAAGCGGGGAGAGTCGAAGGAACTCGACGAGTTTTTGGACAAACAACTGGAAAATCAAAAAAAATGGCAAAAAGAGTTGAATATTTCCGAGGATGATGCTAAGGCAGCTTATGCTTTTTTCCAGTGGTGCGATCGGCTATCATTAATTCTTTGCAGCCGCGAGTTACCCGCAGGAGAACGAGCTTTAGAAATTAGTGTCGGCCCGGACGGCAAGCGCTACGATATTGTACAGCACAGCAACGAACTCGTGACTGTAACTCCTTGGCCTTTTGAAGAAGATAAGTTTACTGTGAACGTCGAAGCGTGCCTTTTGGATAAAGTCAAGTTCGACAGCAACCAGGAAATCAAGGAAGCCTTGCACAAAGCTCCCCGCGAAGTCTTAGAGTGGACTTTTGTCAAGTCTTAATTAAACCTCTCGCACAAATACTGCACCGTTCTAGGTGTGTAGCGAGAACTTCAGTTTTATCGAGTTTTATGAGGACTGAAGTTCTCGCTACACACCAATTTGATTGTTGGCGATTTACCGGACATAATATTATCAATGAGTCCTTACCAATTACCCATTACCAATTACCAAATATGGAACGTTCAGCTTGCCTAATTTTCAATCCCGTCGCCGGTAACAGCGACCCCGACCAAGACTTAGCTAGAATTCAGGAACTTTTAGAGCCTTTTATTGACTTAGACATTCGGCTGACAACCCCAGAATTAGACGCAGATCAAATCGCCCGCGAAGCAGTTGCTAGGGGAGTTGAGGCAATTATTGCTTGCGGGGGCGACGGCACATTATCCGCAGTTGCTGGGGCGATTGTCAGCACCAATATTCCTTTAGGAATTATTTCGCGGGGAACTGCTAATGCTTTTGCTAATGCTTTAGATATTCCGAATACAATTGAAGCCGCCTGCGAAAATATTTTGGGAGGGTTGACGCGGGTGGTGGATGCGGCGATTTGCAACGATGAAATGCCGATGGTTTTGTTAGCCGGAGTGGGTTTTGAGGCGGAAACCGTCGAACTAGCCGATCGCGAAATGAAGAATCGCTGGGGAATGCTGGCTTACATTCTTTCAGGAATTAAACAGTTAAACAATTTAGAAAGATTTGAAGCCGAAATCGAAACCGAAGATAGAATTATCAGCCTTACTGCTGTGGCCGTCACCGTGGCGAATGCAGCGCCACCTACTTCCATTTTAGCTCAAGGCCCGGCGGGGATTGTTTTTGATGACGGCTTGCTGGACGTAACGCTGGTTGCACCTCAGAATAAAGCAGGGGCGATCGCAGCTTCTTATCACCTATTGCAAACAGCTTTGAGCGGCAATCCTACAGATCGCGACGACATCGGTTATTTGCGGGCAAAAAAAATAAAAATTACTACCGATCCGCCTCAAAAAGTGGTTTTAGACGGGGAAATCATCGGTATGACTCCGGTTTCAATTGAGTGCGTTCCGGGAGGTTTAACTATTTTTGTACCGCGAATTGAAGAAGAGCCAGTGGTAGAAAAACTCACGGGTTTAGCGGACATCGAAATTACATTGAAACCCGTAACTTAAAATTTTTAGCTACACAAATAAAAAGAAAGACCGCGCGGGCGGTCTTTCTTTTTTAGGCGTCTAAAATTTGGCGAATGCGACGCTCCAAACGTTCGAGATCGAGTCCGCCTTCATCGCGGCTGATGCGGCGCACGGTGACGTTAACATTGCTCAAATCTGCCAGCAAATCTTGCAGGATTTCTTGTTGCTGCCGAGCTTGAGTTATTTCGCGCGGTTCCTGCACCAAATCACGAACAATTGTATCTTCGGCGCGTGAAGCAACGATCGGGTCTGCTTCGCCGTCTACGTGTACGAAAGTGCGCCGACCAGGCCCCCGTTCTTCTTCAATTGGTATTACTGCTGTTACTCGATCGGAGCGTACATATTTGCCAAACCCCAGGTGGACTAAGACAGAAGATTGTATTTTCATAGATAGCAACTTTTATTTGTTAGTTATCTATATTTTAACTTTTGCACTATGATATAACAACTAATATCCGAGCTATTTACACTACAATATGTGTCGGTATTTTCTATATTTAATCGTTGTCAATTTTACTAAAAAATGCTAACTTAATTAACTGGATATAACTTACAAGCCGTGGGTCAGAAACCGGGTTTTTTACGAAAATACTTCGCTCCTACCAGCAGATTCGGTAAAAAACCGGTTTCTTTGGTCGGAGCGCGTAAATCCTGTTAACATAAAATTAGAGCAGTTTGCGATACGCAGCGCATTTCAGGGACACAGCCTACCGATTCTAGATTTGAGCATTACTTCCACGGAAAAACAGGAAAGCCTAAATCATGCTAATTAGTCTCGACTTAGTTATCAGCCTCCTGACGACAATTCCCTTCGGCACCATCAAAGACAAGTTTCAGCGCAATGAAAGTGTCATCAAAATCTTAAAAAGATTTAACCTCGACCCCGATGCTCCGCCCGCAGATTTTAGCGGAGTTTATGTTTATACTTTAGTAGAGTACGGCGCTGGCAAACCCAAGCAGATTTTAGAACTGTTTCGCCAAAAAGAGATTGAATCAGCATTTCGCAAAGCTTTCGAGTCCGATAGCCCAGCCATTTTAATTCAAGCAGGCGATGAATATCTGAATAAGAGTGCTTTAGGCAAAGAAATTCGAGATTTAGGCATTGACCCCAGACGGGAATTCATGGCATTTGCCGCCGTGTTTATGGAAGTAGCAAAGCGGACGCGGACGCTGGGAGATGTGATGATGGGAAATTCGATCGCCTCTTTGCAAAAACGCCTATCTATGGTAATGGATCGCATCGAACGCCTCCCCACTATCGAAGGAATTCGCACCGAGTTTGCACGACTGGAAGCTGAAGATTATCCCGCACTTCCCGCCGCAGCATCAACTAATATTCAAAAGTCTCAAGCTTTTATTTTATCACAACAAGTTCGCGGGTGGTTTGAAACATTAAGTTATAAGTTTGAAACCTATCAAATCTCGGAAGATAACTATTTTGAATGGATTATCAATGTCCCCGTCAGACGCAATCGGTACGATCGCATTTTAGTGCGCGGAATTGCCGGAGAAGCGGGACTCAGGGATATCTCAGCTTTGCGCGAGTCGGTAGAAAGACAGCGCACCGATGAAGGGTGGTTAGTCACAGCCCGCCGCATCAGTCGCGCCGCGCGGGATGAGATAGAGAAAGCCGAAAATCGTAATTTAGCTTGTTATACTTTCGATGAATTGCTCGACCAAGATGCCGATTTTACCGCTTATCTGGATTGGCTAGAAAAAGAAATAACCAGCAGAGAAATTGATACCAAATATGTGCCGCTAGCCTGTACGAAAGAAGAAATTGATCCCGATACTCACCGCAAGATAGGCGTGAGTCATTATGACGGGCGAGATGGCTGGATCGAAGGTTATATTGACCTGTGGTTAGAAGACCCAGTAAAAGAACATATTTCAGTTTTAGGAGAATTTGGAACCGGGAAAACTTGGTTTGCGATGCACTATGCTTGGATGGCGCTACAACGCTACCGAGATGCTCAAAAGCGCGGCTTAGAACGTCCGCGTTTGCCGTTAGTAATTCCTTTGCGAGATTACGCCAAAGCAGTGAGTGTCGAGTCGCTATTTTCCGAGTTTTTCTTTCGGAAGCACGAGATACCTTTGGCGGGTTATTCTGCCTTTGAACAACTCAATCGCATGGGCAAGTTTCTGTTGATTTTCGATGGTTTTGATGAAATGGCCGCTAAGTGCGATCGGCAAGAAACCATCAACAACTTCTGGGAACTAGCAAAAGCCGTGGTTCCTGGCGCAAAAGTCATCCTCACTTGCCGTACCGAACACTTTCCTGAAGGCAAGGAAGGACGGGCATTGTTCAATGCAGAACTGCAAGCATCAACAACGATTTTAACAGGCGAAACTCCCCAATTTGAAGTCTTAGAATTAGAGAAATTTAACGACGAGCAAATTGGGCAAGCGCTGTCATTTCAAACAGAAGCCGCGACTGTCGAAAAAGTGATGGGAAACCCGCAGTTATTGGATTTAGCGCGCCGCCCGGTGATGACCGAGTTAATTTTGGAAGCATTGCCCGATATTGAAGCTGGAAAACCCGTGGATATGTCGCGAATCTATCTGTATGCGGTGCGGCGGAAAATAGAGAGAGATATCAAAGCAGAACGGACTTTTACTTCTTTGGCAGATAAGCTTTACTTTTTGTGCGAGTTATCGTGGGAAATGCTGTCAACCAACCAAATGAGCCTGAATTATCGCGGTTTTCCCGATCGCATTCGCAGCTTGTTTGGTTCCGTCGTCCAAGAAGAAAAAGACTTAGACCACTGGCACTACGACATGATGGGTCAAACGATGCTGATCCGCAATGCAGATGGCGATTATGCTCCGGCGCACCGTTCGTTATTAGAGTTTTTTGTCGCTTATAAATTTGCAGCAGAATTGGGAGTTTTGGCGGCAGATTTTACCGAATTAGTTGCGCCGGAACAGTCTTGTTTAGATCGTAATGCAGCGCCTCAATTATACACTTGGTCAAATTATTGTCGGCTTCAGGCCCAGAAGAGAAATAACAACGAACTTATCGCACCTTTGAAAGGATTTGTTGCTGAAGATTTAGGTCAACTTCTTCAGAGTTTCGGACAAGCACCACTGACGAAAGCAGTCATGGATTTGTTGTTGCCGATGCTAGTAGGGGCGGTGTCCCCGTGCCCGCCCGCCCCTGGTTTAGGGGCAACCACCGAAAGAGGGGCAACCACGGGGGGATTGCCCCTACTCGAAATTATAGAAGCAACGCGAGGTAAAACTGAAAGCGAGGTGGGTTATGTGGGAGGGAATGCGGCAACTCTGTTGTTAAAAAAGGACAAGACTGCTTTAGAAGGAAAAGACCTCTCTAGTGCCGTTATTTTAGGTGCTGATTTTACAAATGCTAGTCTGCGCCGCGTCAATTTTGCTGAAGCAAATTTAGCTAATTCTACCTTTACTAAAATCTTCAGCAGCGTGCGATCGGTCATATTTAGTCCCGATGGCAAACTGTTAGCTACAGGTGATACTGATGGCATAGTTCGCTTGTGGGAAGCTAGCAGTTGCAGAGAAATATTGACCTGTAAAGGACATACCAACGTGGTGGAGTCAGTCGCCTTTAGTCCTGACGGTAAGATACTTGCTAGCGGGAGTTATGAAAATACAATCAAGTTATGGGATGTCAAGACTGGTGAATGTTTAAAAATTTTGCAGGGACATACCGGATCGGTAATGTCAGTCACCTTCAATCCTGATGGAAATATACTCGCTAGCGGGAGTTTTGATGGCGCGATCAGGTTATGGGATATTCACACGGGTGAATGCTGCAAAATTTTGCAAGACCATACTAAAGTTGTATTTTCAGTGGCTTTCCATCCTGCTGGTGAGATGTTAGCCAGTGGAAGTGGCGACACAACAGTAAGGCTGTGGAATGTCGGTACTGGTGAATGCCTCAAAATTTTGTACGGTCCTACTAAAAACGTGTTTTCAGTAGCTTTCCATCCTGCGGGTGAAATACTTGCTAGTGGCAGCAGCGAAAAAACAGTGAAACTGTGGGATATCAGTAGCGGTGAATGTCTCAAAACTTTGGAGGGACATGGCGATCGAGTACGGTCAATAGCCTTCAGTCCTTCGGGCGAAATACTCGCAAGTGGAAGTCACGATCGAACTGCAAAGCTGTGGGATATCCGCACTGGAGAATGCTTGAATACTTTGCAAGGACATAGCAATCAAGTAGGGTCAGTCGCCTTCAGTCCAAACGGTGAAATACTTGTTAGCGGTAGTTACGATAAAACGCTGAGGCTGTGGGATATCGACAGCGGTGAATGCTTGAATACACTGCAAGGGCATCGCAATCAAGTAATATCGATCGCCTTCAGTCCAAACGGTAAAATACTTGCTAGCGGCGATGACGAACAAACTGTCAAGCTGTGGGATGTCAGCAGTGGTAAGTGCCTCCAAATTTTGCACGGGCACCTCGATCGGGTAAACTTAGTTGCCTTCAATCCTTCGGGTCAAATACTTGCCAGCGCTAGTTATGACCAAACACTGAAACTGTGGGATATTCGCAGTGGTGAATGCCTTCATACTTTGCCAGAATTTGGCAATGAAACACGATCGATCGCCTTCAGTCCAAATGGTGAAATACTTGCGAGTGCAGGTTATGACCAAACGGTGAGGCTGTGGGATATCGGTACTGGCGAATGCCTCAAAACGTTGCACGGACATAACAATTATGTATACTCGGCTGCTTTCAGTCCTTTGGGCGAGATATTTGCCAGTGAAGGTTTGGACGGAACGGTGAGGCTGTGGGATATCCATACTGGTGAATGCCTCCAAATATTGCAGGGGCATACGGATTGGGTACGCGCGATTACCTTTAGCCACAACGGTGAAATACTTGCCACTGGAAGTATCGATCGAACAATTAGACTATGGGATGTCCGCAGCGGTGAATGCCTTCAAATCTTACAGGGGCATACTGATTGGATACGTTCAGTTGCCTTTAGTTCTTCTAGTGAAATAGTTGTTAGTGGAAGTGTCGATGGAACGGTAAGATTATGGGATATCAGTACAGGTGAATGTCTCAAAATTTTGCAAGATCATACCAGTAGAATTAACTCTGTTGCCTTCAGTTCAAATGGAAAAATCATTGCTGCTTGTAGTCGGGATGGCACAATTAGAATTTGGGATTTTGAGACTGGTGAGTGCCTCAAAATACTTAAAAGTGACAGACCTTATGAGGAGATGAATATCACGGGCGTTACGGGTTTAACTGAAGTTGAGAAAGCCACGCTCAAAGCTTTAGGGGCTGTTGAAAATTAATCATTGCAAAGGAGGAAGTATGCAGTCAGCAATACGGATTACAACCAAAGTTATTGCAGGAAATAAACTTGAAATTCAAGTGCCGCCTGGATCTGTGGGCGAAGAGGTTGAAGTTTTTGTGATGAGACCAGAAAAGCCTTGGAAAACTTTTTTTGATAGTTTGAATAGGTTTTCTGACGACTTTATGCTAGTCAGAGATCAATTGTCTTTGGAGACGAGAGAGGCTTTTGAATGAAATTTTTGCTAGATTAGGACTTACGCACGGGTAACAAGAAACCGGGTTTTTTTCGAGAATACTTCGTTGAGGCCAGCAGAAATGGCCAAAAACCCGGTTTCTAACGTAGCCTACTGACTAAACTGTTGAGCGTAGTAGCCAGCATAGCGATCGCCCTTTTCGAGCAATTCCTCATGCGTCCCCGATTCCACAATTCTGCCTTTTTCCAAAACTAAAATGCGATCGGCTCTCCGCACAGTCGCCAAACGATGAGCGATAATAAACACAGTGCGATCGCGCATCAATCTTTCCAGCGCTTCCTGCACTAAACCTTCGGATTCCGAATCCAGCGCCGATGTCGCTTCATCCAAAATCAATATTCTCGGATCAAGCAAAACTGCACGGGCGATCGCAATTCTTTGTTTTTGTCCCCCAGATAAATTTACACCCCTTTCTCCTACCCAAGTTTGATAGCCGTCAGGAAACTCACTAATGAATTGATGAGCGTTAGCAATCTCCGCAGCTTTTTGCACATCTTTCAGTTCATAATAAGATCGCCCAAAAGCAATATTTTGAGCAATTGTACCCGAAAATAAAATCGTTTCTTGCGGTACAATTCCGATTTGCCTCCGCAGAGTATTTAAGGTGACATCTTGAATATCAATACCGTCAATTAAAATCTGTCCCGCTTGCGGATCGTAAAATCTGGGTAACAAGTTTACTAAAGTAGTTTTACCCGCACCGGATGCACCCACGAGAGCAATCATTTCTCCGGGAAGCACCAACAAACTCATGTTTTGCAGAATGGGTGTCTCTGAGTTATAGGCAAAATTAATATTGCGGTATTCGACTTTTCCGGTAACATGGGGAAGTTCAATTGCACCCGGTTTTTCGACTACAGCGGGTTCAATTGCTAATAGTTCAAAAATGCGATCGCTAGAAGCTTCTCCCTGCTTAAAATCCCCGTAATTAGCAGTTGTAATAGCGATGGGATCAATTAAAAGTGCCACCGCTGCGATATAACTGATAAATTGAGTACCTGTGAGGTTTCCTTGAGAAATTTGCCAACCTCCCAGGAAAAAGAGCAAAATCACGCTCATCGCTTCCAGAAAGCCAACTACAACGAACTGAAGTGCTTTTATTCTTTCTGACAAATACTTAGCGCGGCGGTTTTGTTCTGCTTCTTCTGCAAAGCGGGCAATTTCGTAGTCTTCAGCCACAAATGCTTTGATTAAACGAATGCCGCTGAATACTTCTGTCAGCAAAGCGGATAAATCAGAAATGCGATTTTGACTTTGGCGCGAGTAACTCAGCAGTCTTTCGCCAAACCAGCCAATTAAGATAGCCATCAGCGGTGCAATAATTAATGCACCCAAGGTTAATTGCCAGTTGAGATAAATCATATATCCCAGAACCGCAATTAGCTGCAAAACACAAGGGATAAACTGATGAAAAAATTTATTTACGACTTCGCCAATGCGGTCAATATCTTCGGTGAGGCGGTAGGATAAGTCTCCGGTTTTGGCAGTTTCAAAGTAGCCGATATTGAGTTTTTGCAGGTGGGAGTAGACTTTTTTGCGAATTTCTAAAGCAATAGTCAAAGCAGCTTTTGCCATCAGCGTATCTTGACCGTACTGGGCTGTACCGCGAATTAGAAAGATAATGGCGCTGAGTGCAGCAATTTGAGCGAACCCTTGTAAATCTCCTTTGCCTATAAATTTTGCTGTTTCGCCAACTAGCCACGCTATAATCGGCCAAAATATGGTAAATACTACGGTACAAGCTAATGCTTTACCGATGGTTTGTTTTTGGGGACGGAGGTAGGGTAAGATTTGCCAGTATGTCGATCGAGTTTTCAAGATATTTTGCCCTCGCAAATTCTGTTTTTGGGGATCTCTGCAAGAATATTCAAACTTCGATCCCCCCTAACCCCCCTTAATAAGGGGGGGACAAGATTATTATTCAAAGTCCCCCTTTTGAAGGGGGATTTAGGGGGATCTCTGCGTAAGTCATAGAGATATCTGAGCCAAAACATGATAACAGCGATCGGACAAATCTCAACAATCATTCTTCACCGAAAGCATCCGGGATACAAAGCCCCCGGATTCATCCGTGGGTTAACTGTCCAATTCTTCAATCTAAAATCTAAAATCTAAAATCTAAAATCATTCTTGACCGTCGGCATGAGTAGCCTGTACTTTAGCCCCCGCGACAACTTCGCCCCGAAAGGCGGCTGACTGTCCGGGTGCAAGAGTAACTGGTTCAGCGTAGATAAATCCGTTGTCAATTAAATTGCCTGACTCGTCCAAAACTTCATAATTGACTTTGACATTCTTGATTATTTTGCAGCCTTGATTAAGGACTTGACCGCTGAAAAAGTAGCCGTCATAATTAGTCGCCGCAATAGACACTTTCGCAGCAATGTTGGAACCGGGAATGCAAGTTTGGGAATTTCCTAAAGATGGCTGTTTCTCGCATAACTTGCCTAAGTCTACTGTTTTGCCGTCGGGGGTTTTCATGTAGCAAAACGGCTCGTCAATTTCGGAGTTTTGGGCAATTGTATTTGTAGCGTATGCTATCAAAGGGCTAGCTGATATCGGGGACATTAGTAAACTAGAGAAAGCTAGTGTTAAATGTAAATAAATCATGCTTTTTTAGGCAAGTTAGGAAATTAATTGCTACAATACAATACAGCTAAAATTTAGGCTAGCATATCTATATTTAGGGGTCGTCGCACTCACGCTGCATAGTGCTATGATAAGACATCAAACTTTAGAAAGTAAAGTAAAGTCATTGTCGTTACTCAAGATAACCCACGACAAAAAATGTTAGAACTGATTGTGGTGTTCTTGAGCAGGAAAGGAGAGCACTTGACCTCATCCCACGTTCTCAAAATTGTAGCGACTGCCGGCAAGCGGGCCGAGGTTGAGGGGAAAGTTTCGCCGCACTGGCTAAGGCATTCTCCCGCCAGTCAAGCATTGAATAGGGGCGTGCCCATCCACTTGGTGCAAGCAACATTGGGACACAGCTAAATTGAGACGACGGGTCGCTATCTTCACGCGAACCCTGCTGATAGTAGCGGGTTGCATCTGCTGGTTTAGGACTAGGGCAGCAGAACTATAACTGCTTTCTCCACTACATCTTTTACAACAGGGCGATCGCTATCAGTATATAGCAATCCTAAATGATTTGCGTAATTATTGTAGGGGCAATCCCCCCGTGGTTGCCCCGATAGATAGGGGGTAGGCACTCTTAGCACTACCCCTACAAATTTATCTGATTGATTTAGGATTGCTATACTGCGTTGGAGTCTTCATCAACTGCTTTCAAGTGATGTCAATGCTAGGGCAACACGCGACGCTATTGAAAAACTCCTAAAAGGGAAGTGATGGACGGGTACGGTCAAAAGTTATTCTGTTCTACCCGATCGCACGCCTGGAATTTTGAGGCGGATACGGTAAAGACCATTACTTGCAGTGGGGCCATTGCATTTTTTAAGTAAACTCGGCGAGATCGGGGCTGTAATCTTTAGCCGATATCAGATGCCAATTGGTATTACCAACTAGCCTTAAGACCTGCTCGTGATACTGTACCAAAGTCGGACGGTGACCGACACTGATAAAGGCAGTTCCTGTTTCTTTGAGCAACTGATAGAGCCGTCTCTCGTTAGCCACATCCAATGCACTCGTTGATTCATCCAAAATAGCGTAGCGAGGTTTAGTCAGCAGTAGGCGTGCAAATGCTAACCGTTGTTGTTCTCCTAGTGACAAAACATCAGCCCATTCCAATTCCACATCAAATCCACCTACCCGTTCTGGCAAATGGGAAAGATTGACTTGTGCGAGTATTTCGTGCAGTTGTTCATCAGTAACTTGACCGCTGGTGTTGGGATATAGCAATTGGCTGCGTAAGTCCCCTAGCAGCATATAAGGCCGTTGGGGCAAAAACAGCGTTTCCTCCGGTTTAGGACGGACAATGCAACCCGTACCCGCATTCCACAATCCTGCGATCGCTCGCATTAACGAACTCTTGCCAGCGCCAGAAGGTCCAACAATCAAGACGCTTTCACCGTGCCCCACCTTGAAAGATAAATCTCTAACTAAGATTCGCTCATAGTTAGGCGTCTCTAAGGTAACCCGTTCGAGGGCTAGATAGTGCTGTTCCACAACATCAATCGTTGCCATGCCGGCTCGAGGTGCTGCCATTTGCTCGGACAGAACCCGATCAAATGTTCCTAAACGATTAATCTGAGTGGTAAAGTTAGTTATCATATCAAAATTCTCGGCAATAAAGCCCAGGGCACTTAAAATAGACACAAACGCTCCAGAAGCTTGCGTTACCTGCCCAAAATCTATCTGACCCGCAAAGTATCGAGGAGCTAAAAAAACTATAGGTAAATTTGTAAATATCATCCCGGTTCCTTGGGTAAATAAACCAAGGTTACGCTGCAAGACAATCAGGTTATTAAAATTATTCAAAACTTCATTAAATCGCTGTGATACTGCACTATATTCACGCTCTTCACCTCGGTAAAATGCAATGGATTCACTATTGTCTCGAAGATGAACCAAACTATAGCGAAAATTTGCTTCTCGTTGTAACTTATTGAACTTTAATCTACTTAATCTCTTCCCTATAAAGATAGTGAAAACAGTTTTAAAACCAGCCAGTATAAATACAACTAAAGTCAGTGCCTTGTCAATTGTAAAGAGAACGCCGAGAAAAGAAATTATTGTGACAACTTGGTTGAATAATAATCCCCAAATATCAATATTTTGCTTAACAAACAAATTAACGTCTTCAGCTAAACGTTGATCGGGATTATCAACCTTATCATTGAACTTAATTTTGTAGAAACCTTGATTGCTAAAATATTTCTTCAGTAAGTGATTCGTTAGCCACTTTCGCCAGTAGAGTTGCAGTACATTTTGCGAATAGAAGAAGAAAACCATAATGGGCGTGAATATGGCAAACAGACCCAATAGCATCAGCCACATCTTATAGAAGTCTGAAACATTCTTTCCCGTGACTGCATTCATCAAGTCCCGCATAATATAGCTCTGGACTATGCTCACAGCATTGAAACCTAGCATTAATAACATTACGAGGGCGAACAACCCCCTAGCTCCCCATTTTTCTCTGGAAAAGAAGTAGGGGTTTGCGATCGACCAAAACTGCTTTACCGACTGCTTCAATTGATTCATCTTTTCTTATGGGTAGGAAAAATTGTGCTTTGGTGGAAACTACCTGTAGCGGATGGGGCAATTCTCATCGTTCTTGTCCATCAGCGACACCTGGTATGGGTGATGCTCCCGTGGTACTTCCCTAATGATGCTCGGATAACTTCAGAATTTATATCTTAAGGTAGATGACAGATTTTAAACATCAGTAATTTTACTGAGTTAATGCAACTTACCCGGCACACGGGGTAAGTTCCGTCTGAAACCATTGCGAGGTGAGACTTGCCCGGAGCCTCCAAGTCTTTTACATAAATACAATCTCTTACAACCCTTATGTGGCTGGGTTTTTGCTTAAATTCATCCTCGAACAATACTCTCGCCCTAAATATTGAGAAAATCTTAAATACATGACTACGGTTTGTCGGCAGTCAAGTCGCTAAAACCGAGACGGGAAAAAGAATACAGCCCCCAGAACTACCCCCGCAGGGGGTAAGTTCCGATTTAACTCCTCGCTCCTGTTGTCCCCCGCTATAACTGTACCCAGTTTAGCGGTGGGATGAAAGGCAGGGAGATTGTAGGTACGGAAATCTCCAAATCTTTATCGAGGTCGCTGTTTTACTGGAATGTGTATAATACAGTAAGGAGGTAATGAGATGCTGCATACTGCCATCAAGGTTCGACTTGATCCAACATTAGAGCAACAAGCCCTACTGTCTCAGCACTTTGGCTGTGCCAGATGGTGGTGGAACTATGCTCTAAACAAGTCAATTGAGACTTACAAAGAAACGGGTAAAAGCCTTGGTCAGTCAGCACTCAATGCCTTTTTACCCAAACTCAAGAAAGCCGAAGAAACACTTTGGTTGTCTGAATGCTATAGCCAAGTTTTGCAAGCAACAACGCTCAACCTCACAACTGCCTATAAAAACTTTTTTGCAGGTCGTGCTAGGTTCCCGCGCTACAAGTCAAAGCATGATAAGCAATCGATTCAGTATCCTCAAAATGTCAAGGTACTTGATGGGTTTGTTCAGTTTCCGGGCAAAGTCGGCAAAGTTAAAGCCAAGTTGCACAGGAACATAGAAGGAACAATCAAAACCGTAACGGTTAGCTTAGATCCTTCTGGGAAATACTTTGCCTCAATATTGACGGAGAGTGAAGGCGACAATCCAACTGTTTCAACGGCAGGCAAAGTAATTGGAATTGACTTGGGATTGACTCAGTTTGCTATTACGAGCAATGGCTGCAAAGTCTCCAAGTATGATCGCCCCAAGCATCTAGCCAAACACGAGAAAAACCTCAAACGCAAGCAACAAAAGCTAGCTAAAAAACAGAAAGGAAGTAATTCAAGGAACAAAGCCAAAAAGACTGTAGCTAAAGTGTACGAACGGGTAACTAAATCCCGTCAGGATTTTCTACATAAGCTTTCGAGAAAGCTCGTCAATGAAAACCAAGTTGTCGTAGTAGAGAATCTTAATGTCAAAGGCATGGTATGCAATCACAATTTAGCTAAAGCCATATCTGAGGCGGGATGGGGAATATTTGTCAATTTCCTAGCTTACAAGCTAGAGAAAAAAGGTGGTAAGTTGGTTGAAATTGACCGTTGGTTCCCCAGCTCCAAGCTCTGCTCTAATTGCTATTACCAGATTGATAAGCTACCGCTTGATATTAGGAAGTGGACTTGTCCTAATTGCGGTACTCGTCATGACCGTGATGGTAATGCTGCAATAAACATTAGAGCGGAAGGCATCAGGATACTACAGACGGATGGAACAGCCGTTTTTGCTAACGGAGGGGAAGTAAGACCAAAGATTGGACGCAAGTCTGTTCTGAGGCATTCCTCCGTGATGTTAGAAGCCGACACTATAATCGTTTCGATTTAGTGTGGGTAGTTCACAATCAGTAAAATGGCTTTAAGCTGTTGGGCATCTAAATTGTATTTTTGGGCGGGCTAGAAGCCAGCCCACAAGAATTAGATGCACGGGCTAGGAGCAACGGCCAACAAGAATTAGATGTACACCTTACGAGATTATCTAATACTCGGCTTTCTATTGCCAAGATTCCGCGCTCCGGGAATTTTCCGGCTGGGACGGCGACTGTTCAAACTGCTAGCAGATCGAGCATTCAAAGCATCAGCAGAAGGTATCAAACCCAAGTCTTGCAAAATTTCAACAGCCGCCCTTTGTCCAGTTTCGCAACCGCCTTCCATGTAACCTTGATTTTCTAGCGAAGTGTGTTCCCCGGCAAAATATAAATTGCCAACTCGTTCGCCTTCAACGCCGTACATTTGCGTCCACTGTCCGACTAAATAGCAGGAATAAGAACCTTTAGAAAAGCGTTCTCCCGGCCAATAAGCTCGCACAGCTTTGCCCGATCGCAAATTTCTCACTCCGGGAAAAACTCTTTCAAATTGGTTCAAAAATCTTTGTGCTTGGTCTTCGGGAGTTCCGGCACCGATCGACAAACCCTGCTTTCCTCCTGTAAAATTAGTAACTAAACCGTTAGGAGTAGGAGCAAAAGGCGTAGCTTCCCAGGTATTCTGGAATCCTAAATCGCTATAAACAGAAGCCGTCGATCGATAAGGTTCCCGCCAAATTCGGCTGCGGTAGCCAGTAATTAACTTAGAATTAGTACCGTAACCCAACTGCTCGATCGCCCTACGCTTCGGTTGGGGCAAAGGTACGTTAATTTTAACGTCTCGCAGAGTGCTGAACGGCAAAGTTAACAAAACTCGCTCGTAAGTGCGCTCGAAGGCGCTTTGTCCCGATCGCAAATTTACCCGATAGCGGCCATCCGGCAAAAGAGTAATCGCTTCCAAAACCGTCCCCGCCTCGATCGAACCAGACAATTGACCCGCCAAACGGTTGATAATTTGACTGTTGCCGCCGTCAATTTGATAGCGCTCATCGCTGTTGCCGTACAATTCAAAACTGCCAGGTTCAGAACCGATTAAAAACAGCAGATTTAACGCCGACTGTTCTTCAGGATCTCGACCGTATTCAGTCGTGTAAGCAATGCGGAGTAACTGCCTGACAATCGTGCTAGTCTCAGCTTGGTCTACATATTCAGCGATCGAAAGATTGTCCAATCTTTCCGCTGCTTCTGTAAAATCTTGATAGCTAATTTCATCGCCAACCGCCTCCAAATCAGCAGTAATTTTACTCGCTAGTGGCGCAAATTCCGCGATTATTTGCTCAAGAGAAAAGCGGCGCCCTTGAAAGAAAAAAGTATCCTTCACCAGTCCACTCTGCACTTGGGCTAAGTCGATCGCCCGCAAACCCAATTCCGTCGCCAGCGAGATTAAATTAGTGTGGCCGGTGTCAATAAATTCTCCCCCCAGATCCGCCGGAATCAGCGTTCCAGCCACCTTGGGAATAGTGCGAATCCGCCCCCCCACGCGATTCGTTGCCTCGATTATATCGGCGCGCACGCCCGCTTGGCGCAAGCGATAAGCCGCCGTCAAACCCGCAATCCCTGCACCCACAACCAAAATCGGCGATCGTCCGCCCTGTTGAGCAAAAGCTCCCCCTCCCTCCCTGGTAAAAGTCGCAGCAGCGACAGCCCCCGCAGCAGCTAAGCCCCCGTGCAGCAAGCCGCGCCGAGATATGGCAGAATTGGGAATGCCAGCGCTCAGCATCCCCAGCAGTTCATCAGCCGGAATGCCAGTTTCCCTTGATTTCTGAGCAATACTCGCAGCGCGGCGCAGCATTGCCATCAGTCCAGATTTAGCCATAATTAAGACATCCTCACAAAACAAAACTTTGATGTAAACTGGATTCTCGATCGTGCACTTTCCAGACTAAAGTCCAGAGAGATTTTTTTAATAATGCTAACCCTCAGAACACTGTTCGACAGCAAATTTTATCTCGAAAACAACCCAGATGTCGCCGTAGCAGTTGCCAGAGGCACGGTATCGAGTCCCTTCGATCACTACCGAAAAATTGGCAAATTTGAAAATCGCGACCCGAATGCCCTGTTCGACGCCAGCTATTATTTAGACACCAATACAGATGTAGCGGTATCAGCCAAACTCAATGGCTTTTCAGCAGCCGATCACTTTATTAGATTCGGTCAATTTGAACGACGCAACCCCAACCCTTTCTTCGATGTTGGTTTCTATTTAGCAAGCAACCCAGATGTTCAGACAGCAGTCCAAACAAATCAATTTACCCCTTTTGAACACTACTTCAAAGCCGGTCAATTAGAAAACCGCAAAGCCAGCGTTTTCTTCGATCCCAGCTTTTATCTAGAAAAATATCCGCTGGTAGCAGCCGCAGTCCAAAGCGGCGCAGTTAAAAGTGCGATCGACCATTACATTCAATTCGGTCAACAAGAAGGATTGTTGAGCACTCTCCCCGATCCCGCAGACAATTTGAACGCAGCAAAAAGCCTGGGCATTCTCACAGAAATTCAAACTGCGAGCGATTTTGTGGGAGATGCAGAAACAGCCGACATTTACAGTTTCATCCTCAATACTCCCAGCCTTTTCAGTGTAACTGTTGACGGCTTGAGTGCAGATGTTGATGTTGAATTAATTCAAGATCTCAACGGCAACGGCGCAGTTGGATTAGACGATCTTATTGCTTCGTCTAACAATTTAGGCACGGCTTCAGAAACAATTGTCAGCAATGGGCCTTTACCTGCGGGGAGTTATTTTGTCCGCGTTTCTCAATTTCAAGGCGATACAAATTATGACTTGAGATTGCTAGCCTCTCCCTCAGTAATACCGCCCCAATTATAAAATCAAAATAACGTATATAGCAAGCCTAAATCAGTCAAACAAACCCCGACTTCTCCTCACTTATCCTGTCTTCCTTCGCGGTCTTTGCGCCTTCGCGGTTCGTAAAAAAACATCTGGTTCACAAATGATTTAGACTTGCTATAAAACAGGCTGCAAAAAGGGCGATCGACAATTTGCCCAGGTTTCACTTATTAGTTGCTGGCCCGCTGGGAGAAGGCAAAGATTGAACAGGTGCCGGAGGCCAATTAGAGCGACTTCTGCTGAGAGTAGTAGACACCAAAGCATAGCCCAAAATAGCAGGAAGCACGATCGCACTCATAAACACGATCGTCGCAGCCCAAGTCATCGCATTCGAGATCGGGCCGTAATGAGTGCGGTAAGGGTCAAACATGGGTAAATTAGGCATCGGGGCATCCCGCAGCGCGATCGGACGTTTGAACCGCACCCGCCTGTCGTCTAGCTTTTCGAGCAAAATCCAGCCAACTTCCGCCTCTTCCTGGCATAGCTTGTGAAAAATCGCAGGATTGCGGAACAAATCGTTGCTAGCCCGCACAATCTTGTACTCCCAAACCGTCAAATCAACAGAATTGGGTTCAGACTTGGGATTGCCATTGGATCGCGCATTTTCAGGCGCATTAAAATTATCTTCTTGAGATTCGTACCGAGTCAAAACTTCCTCCTCCTCATCGCATTTTTGCCCCGCATCCAATTGTTCGTGGTTCACCAAAAGACCCACAAGCGCAGCCTCCAAGCCGAGACTGCCAATCATCAAACTCCAAATCAGAATTTCAACCATAAAAGGAGTTAAAAGTTAAAAATCAAAAACTCAAAAGACTCGCTTTTAACTTTCAATCTTTAACTTTTAAATAGCCTTCTACCACACAATCTGCACCAACTGTGCGCCAAGAAACCCCCTCTAAAGTCAAAGCATCAGTCATTACGGAAAAGCCCAAATCTCCTACAGGAGTTGGAGCACCTTTGCCACCGACAATTTTAGGAGCAATAAAAGCCATAATTTTTTGAACTGCACCCTCAGCAATTGCCTGAGCGGCTAAAGTGCCACCGCACTCCCAGAGTACAGAAAGAAAAGATCGATCGTACAAATAAGCCATAACATTAGTCGGTGTCAGAGGCGAGAGCTCCACAACTTCCACCCCTTTGGCGATCAAAAATTCCTGAAATTCCGGGTTAACCCCAGGCTCAGTCAGCACCAAAGTAGCCGCCACAGAGGTTTCCCACAACCAAGCCGACTTCGGCAAATCCAAAGTGCGGCTCATCACCACCCGCAAAGGATTATTCCTATCAGGCTTGTGACTCGTCAGCAGGGGATTGTCCAGACGCACCGTATTTCCCCCAACAATCACAGCATCGCAGCCGACGCGCACCCGGTGTACCTCGCTCCGAGCCTCCTCGCCTGTCACCCAAGCGCTGTGGCCGCTACTGGTAGCAATTTTACCGTCCAAAGTCATTGCATATTTCAAAATTCCAAAAGGCCGGCGGTACAAAATCCGGTGCACAAAAGCCTCGTTGAGTTTCTGGCAAGCTTCCCCTTCCACTCCCGCCACCACTTCAATGCCAGCCTCTCGCAACCGGGCTAGCCCAGTTCCAGCTACCAAAGGATTCGGATCGACCATGCCAGCCACTACTTTTGCCACCTTGGCCTTAACTAAAGCTTCGGAACAGGGGGGAGTCCTGCCGTAGTGGTTGCAGGGTTCCAGGTTCACGTAGACGGTCGCTCCTGCGGCGAGTTCCCCCGCTTCCCGGAGCGCAAAAACTTCGGCGTGAGGTTGACCGGCACCGGGATGAAACCCTTCGCCGACAATCTTGCCGTCTCGGACAATTACAGAACCGACAAGGGGGTTGGGTGCGGTTTTGCCGAGAGCACGGCGAGCCAATTCTATGCAGCGGCGCATCATGGCTCGATCGAACTCTTGAACTTCGCTGTTTTCCAGTTGTTTTGTACCTTGCTGCTGTCCGTTAGTTAAGCTGGCGATCGCTTTAGCGTGCGCCGGAAAAGTTTCCATGAGATTTTGGTATGATATCTATCCCTGAGTGTACTGAACTTTGATGCTAATTTTGGCTGCGATCCGACGATCGATTGCGGCTGGGGCAAACTGTACGTTACCAGGAGTGAAGGGCAATTTAGGGCATCGATCCGGCACGCCCGATCGAATAGCTTTAACATGAGTAAAGAATAGCAGGCGCTTGAGAAAACAATGAGTCAGGACATGAAGCGGGAATTTGCCAGCCGCGACGAATTAATTGCCTACGTGCGTGAACAGTTCCCCGAAGCCGCCGGCCGGGACAGCAGCGTACCCCCAACCCCAGGCGGGCGGAAAGCAGCCGAGACAGCCCTGCAACAAATTGACCCCGGCAAGTATGCCTCAACCCGCAATTTCCTCAACGGTGCGGTAACGCGCTTGTCGCCCTATTTGCGCTACGGAGTTTTGAGTCTTGCGGAAGTCCGGGATGCCGTACTGGAGAAGGTGCGGCATCCAGAAGAGGCCGTAAAACTCGTCAACGAGTTGGGTTGGCGGGATTATTGGCAGCGACTGTACGCCGAATTGGGCAAGGGCATTTGGCAAGACCGGGAACCCTACAAAACTGGTTACACTGCTAAAGATTACAGCGAAACTCTGCCACAGGATGTCGTCGAGGGCTCGACGGGTTTGGTTTGCATCGACAGTTTCAGCCGGGAGTTGCTAGAAACAGGTTATTTGCACAATCACCAGCGGATGTGGACTGCCGCTTATCTCGTACACTGGCGCCACGTGCGTTGGCAAGCCGGAGCTCGCTGGTTTTTGCAACATTTGCTAGATGGAGATCCGGCGAGCAATAATCTTTCTTGGCAGTGGGTAGCAAGCACTTTTAGTCACAAACCTTATTTTTTTAATCGCGAAAATTTGGAGCGTTACACGAAGGCGGTTTATTGTCGCGATTGTCCTCTGTATGGGCAATGCGATTTTGAGGGAACTTACGAATATTTGGAAGGGCAGTTGTTTCCTCATGGAGAAAAGGTCGATCGTAGCGGTGGTTCTAAAAGTTGGCAAGGCTCTAAAAAAGGTCGCAGAAATTAAAAAGTTATTAGTCAGTAGTCAGTAGTCAGTAGTCAGTAGTCAGTAGTCAATAGTCAGTAGTCAGTAGTCAGTAGTCAGTAGTCAGTAGTCAGTAGTCAGTAGTCATAAGTTAACAATTAACAGTCAACAGTCAACAATTAACAATTAACAGTCAACAGTCAACAATTAACAATAGACCTCTTGCAAAATAATTTTATGCTATAATCAAAGGTTTGGCTTAAGTAGAGCAGATTGCAGGTTATATCAGCACTTGACAATTATGAGTTGGCTCTCAGGTCTAAAACTCAAAACCTTTAATTCTAACATAGATTTTTTTTGCAAGAGGTCTAATTAACAGTCAACCATCAACAGTCAACAATTACTAATTTATGAACAATCCGATTATTTGGCTGCACGGCGACTGTTTGAGTCCTGAAGGCCCGGCTTTTCAAGCGCACCCAGAGGCACCGGCAATCTGGGTTTGGGATGATGCGCTGATTGATGAATGGCAGTTGAGTCTCAAACGCATGGTGTTTATTTACGAATGTTTGCTGGAGTTGCCGGTAGTTATTCGGCGGGGCGATGTGGCTGCCGAAGTTATCGGTTTTGCGATCGAATCCGGCGCCAATCAAGTGGTGACTGCGGAAAGTCCTAGTCCTCGGTTTCAGGATATTTGCCGGGAAATTAAGCGATCGCACCCAGTAGAAGTTTTGCCACCGGAAGCCTTTGTTCGCTACGATGGTTACATTGATTTGAAGCGCTTTTCCCGCTATTGGCGCGTCGCTGAAAAATATGTTTTCTAATTGGGAATTGGTAATTGGAAATAGGTGTTACTTTCTCTTCTTCCTTCTTCCCTCTTCCCTCTTCCTTCTTCCTGAAATCCGTTACATCCGTTACAGAATCCGTTGCCGAACTTCCCTCTTCCTTCAACTCCTCTTCAAACGCTCCAACAGCCATTGAAATCTCGATTCCGCCAAATCTGGATTTTCGACATTTTGCGGGATGGCGTCCTCGTCGTCGGGATCTTGATATATTAAACAATCACTCTCATCGCCGAAGCGTTTGACTGTACCCCGTAGTCTCGACGACAGAAATTTGGTAATCGCCCGATAAAACCGCAGGGAAAAAAGCACGTCTTGCTCAAGTTTTTCAGTTAGTAGGCGCCGGGGAATTGACAGGATGAGGCACTCTTCAATTGCCGTGACGCTAGCAGAAGGAAGCCTCCCGTCTACAAAAGACATTTCGCCTAACACTTCCCCGGAAATAATTTTTCCAATTTCTTTGTCGCCCAAAGATGATACAGCAACGCTCAAAGTTCCCTCCAGAACTATGTACAGGGCGTCTAAGGGCTTACCTTCAGTGATCAGAGTTGTGCCGGGGAGGACTTGGGTGCGGGTGCCGTTGGCGAGCATCCAATCGATGTCGCGATCGCTCAATTCGCCTAATATAACTAGAACTTTGCTCATAAAGTCAGATTGAGATGAGATAATTTGTATTTTTTGACTTGTTTAGTTGCGTGCTGTTGTGAGATGGTCAGACCCTGAGCGAAAGCGAAGGCTAAACTTTACAAATAGAACACTAAATTTTACACAATTTTCATAAAATTCAGTAATTTTGACACGATCGACCCACAAATATTTCTCGGAGCGGTGGTATTATTCTACATTAATTGTCATGGACTGTGCAGCAGCCGATCGCGTTGTATTAACTGCACTTGCTGTGGACGGCGGGGCTGCCAAAACTGTTTTGAAAGCTTGTTGTCTCTTGGTTTCGAGCTGGTGCGCCCTCAAAAACCGGATTTTTCCGGCGTGGCTGCGAGTGCAGCGCCCCCAACTACAGTATTGTAGAATGCAACCGAAACGCACGATCGACCCCTCAATTAAACAGGATTAAGGATGAAATCATCCCTAGGATTGATTTTTTGCCGATCGATCTGTAAATTAAAATTAGCCTCTAAACCCGGCGTCGGTTCTTAAATCTAATCAGCTTGAGAGTTGACTATTCAACGGTAAAATGGCAATCTAGGAACAACACAACTCATATTTGTGTCTTTTTTTAGCAAAGCTCTCGACGGTCGCCCTCAAACACTTACACTTTTAACACACCCTTCATTGAGGAGTTTCTATGAATAGTCTATTTTCCAAGTCTACTTTTGCGTTAATAAATCTTGCAGCTTTAGCTGTTTGTTGCAGTACCATGTCAGCGAAAGCTGAAACTGGCAACTTGCCCGATGTCGCTACAACTGCAACAATCGCAGCTCAAAATATTGACCAAATTTCTGAGCCGACGGCAACTTCATCAGTTAAACCCGACGCAGAAACAACGGCTAGTAATAAAAAAATTGATTCGATCAGTTGGAGCGAACTAACAGAAGCGGCAGAGTCAGCAGCCTCTGAATCGGCCGCCAACTTGCAAGTATCTATTGCTGCACCCGAAAAAGCGGAAGCAGCAACATCTGAAATTGCTGAGACAGAAACAGCGCAAAATACATCCATTGCTGCTGAGACCCAAAAGTCGGAAGAAACCGCTAAAATTGCTGATAATGGTGTCAAAGTGCAGTCAACAGTCGAGACTGCCAAAAAGAGCGATCGACCTACCTCAATTGTTGCCCAGAGCAATAATCTGGAAGTAACAGCAACGAAGGAAGAAAAAGAAGTCCAAACAGCACAAGAATTGTTGAGCAATCCTGTCAGCACTTCCGCATCAGCTTTGACAAACCAACCGAAAGTTGCTGAAAAACCTGCAACTGTCTCGGAAGCAACTGAAAAAGTGGCTCAGGGAACTCAAATCCGACCAGGCCGAGCTACCCGTTCTGGGCCCAGCTACATCGGCATTGGTGGCAATGTAGGTTTTGGCGGAGATTCAGCCTTAGGCGACGGTTCATTTGCGATTATTAGCAAAATCGGTTTGACGAACAATTTGTCGGTGAGACCGACTGTTTTGTTGCGCGACAACTTAACTCTTCTAGTTCCCGTTACCTTCGATTTTGTATCTCAAGAGACCGTCGAAGTTAGCGAGGATTTTGTGATTAGTGCTGCTCCCTATGCAGGTGCTGGCGTGATAGTTACTACCGGGGATGACGGTAATTTTGGCTTCCTGATTTCTGGGGGTGTAGATGTGCCGCTGACGACAAATTTAACAGCAACAGCGGGATTGAATATTGGTTTTGTTGACGGAGCTGACGTGGGATTGTTAGTCGGTGTCGGCTATACGTTCCCGAATCTTGTCAGGTAGTGTTGCTGTTTGAGCAAACACAGGACAAATAAATAGGCGCGGGGTTGACTGTATTCCTACAGTCAACCCTTTTTGATGATGGAAAATCTGCCTATGCGATCAATGTAGGGTGCGCCACAAGCACAGAGCGGTAATGTAGGGTTTGAAATCTTCGTAGAAACCGGGCTTCTTTACTCGTCTAGGACGCACCAGCCCGATTGATGAAGGATAATAGGTCGTTTCAGCGATCGATATAAGTCCAGAAACCCGGAATATCCGTGACGCAAGCGAAAGTCTGATAGTTGTATAATAGACAAACTAGCCAAGCGTAAAAAGTAGAGTCCTATGCCCCAGGGAATCTTCAACAAAATCCTCAATCAGCTTGACACTCTGGAACTGCTAGAACTACAGCAACTAGAGCGGGCTATTGGGATATATCTGGCCCAGAAAGAACAAACTGCTCAACGGACAAAATTGCACCAAGCGCTGTTAACTTCTGGTTTAGTAAAAAAAATCAAGCATTCTTCTGGGAGTCAGCAAACAGAACGGCGACTAATTCAGGTACAGGGCAAGCCTGTTTCTGAGACAATTATTGACGAACGCCGCTAGATCACAATTTATTTTGTAGATAGCAGTGCGCTGGTCAAACGCTACATTAATGAAATAGGTTCGGCATGGGTTTTGAGTTTGTGCGATCCTGCACTTAACAACGATATATTGATTGCTGCTATTACAAGTGTTGAAATTGTTGCTGCAATTACCAGAAGGTCGCGCGGCAGAAGTATCAACGCGACAGATGCTACAGCAGCGTGCAATCAGTTCAGGAGTGACCTACAATCTGAGTATCAGGTTGTAGAATTCACCGAAAGCATTATTAACTCTGCAATGGCATTAGCTGAAACCTACGGATTGCGAGGCTATGATGCTGTGCAGCTAGCAACAGGCTGTGGCATAAATAACCTTTGCACAGCTAACAGTTTGCCTGCGATGACTTTTGTATCTGGTGACGGGGAGCTGAATGCAGCAGCAACAAGTGAGGGTTTGATAGTTGAAAATCCCAACAACTACCCGTAAGGTCGCAAGCCCGTACAGTAAAAACCGCACAAATCTCGTTTGTAACCGAGTATCGGGATGCTCCCGGATCGATCGTACTTTCTCACCAACCACCCGAAAAAACCGTGACCAAAACAGAAATCTTAGCAGCACTCAAAAATCTGACAGCAGAAGAACGCCTAGAAATCATCGAAACAGCTTCGCGGATGATGCGCGAAGAAATAGAAGAAAAAGCCCAGCGTAAAGCCGAGAGAAAGCAGAAACTCAGAGCCGCAGCAGAAGCAGCAGTAAAAGATTATATGCCGGGAGGTGCTTTACATGATTTGTGGTCGGCTGACAGCGAACCCTATTTTGAATCCGAGGAAGAATACCTTAATGCAGGGATAAAAACTAATGCGTAGAGGCGAAATCTGGCTGGTTGCGCTTGAACCTACTGTGGGCGCCGAAATCGGCAAAACCCGTCCGGTAGTAATTGTCAGCGATGAAACGGTGGGAATTTTGCTGCTTGAAGTTATTGTTCCCATCACTGACTGGAAAGAGCGATACACCGAGAGAAATTGGATGGTTCGACTAGAACCGACTGGCGAAAATGGCTTGACTAAACTCTCCGCCGCCGACGCTTTTCAAGTCCGTTCCGTTTCTCAACAAAGATTTGTCCGACAACTCGGAACCCTGTCCGAGACAATTATGGAAGAAATTGCAGAAGCACTGACAATTGTTCTGGATCTAGATTGAATAACTAGGCAACAGCGTACAAATAGTGTTATTTATAGATAGATTGTATGGCGCGATGGCCTAAATGATTCCTATACAACTTACACTCAAAAATTTTCTCAGCTATCGCGAAGCTGCTTTAGACTTTCGCGGCCTGCACACCGCTTGCATTTGCGGGCCTAACGGTGCTGGCAAATCCTCCCTCTTAGAAGCCATATCCTGGGCACTTTGGGGCTGTTGCCGCAGCGATACGGAAGACGATATCATCCATATCGGCGAAATTGATGTGCGCGTTGATTTCACTTTCTCCACCGGCGGCCAAATCTATCGCGTGATTCGCAACCGCCGACGCGGACACTCGGGAAGTTTGGAATTTCAAGTCAGCTTGAATTCGGCAGAGAGTGAGGAAAAACTTAATTTTCGCACGCTCACAGACAAGGGGCTGAGAACAACTCAGCAAAAAATCCTCGAACACATCAAACTAGATTACGATACTTTCATCAATTCGGCATATTTGCGGCAGGGGCGAGCTGATGAATTTATGCTCAAAAAGCCGATCGAACGCAAACAAGTTTTAGCCAACCTGCTCAAACTCGATCAATACGATACTTTATCCGAACAAGCCAAAGATACCTCCAAACAATTTAAAGCTCAAGTCGAAGTGCTCAAACAGAGTTTGCTAACCGTACAAGAGCAACTGCAACAAAAAGACGCTCTCGCCTCAGAACAAACTCAACTGCAGCAAGCAACCGATTTGCTTCAGCAGCAGCAACAAGCCGACACAACCGAGTTACAGCAACTGCAACTCCAGCACCACAACCGCCAAACTTGGCAAAAACTCCTCGCCGGCCACCAGCAACAGCACTACAATATCTCTCAAGAATGCCGTCGCTTGCAGCAAGAACTCAGCGCAGCCAAACAGCAGCAAAATGAGCTGCAAGCCCTCCTAGACCAAGAAAAGGAAATAACAGCAGGCATCGCGTATTTCCACAGCTTGCAAGCCACAGAAGAAAGTCTGGCTGGCCAATTCAAAGCTAACCAACAAGCCCAAAATCAGCGCCAGCAATTGCAAGAACAGCAGCGGCAAGAACTGAGCTTTTTGCAAAGCAAAATTCAGCAGTTGCAAGCTCAATTAGAGGTTTTAGAACAAGATGAAAAAGATGTTCTGGAAATTCTCAAACAGCAGCCGGAGGTTGACAAAGGACTCGCACAGTTGCAAGCAGTTCGATCGCGCCTCAACGAACTAGAGCAACTGCAACTGCAAGTTTCGCCGCTGTTACAACAGCAGCAGCAAAAGCAACAAAAGCTCGATCGCGCCCGCGCCGGTTTAACCGCCCGCTTAGACGAAATCAACCGACAGGTGCAAGTTCAACAGCAGCAGCGACAGCCGCAATTACAGCAGGAAATCTCGGCCATAGCGAATCAAATTTTGCAGTTGGAAAACAAGCGAGTTTATCAGCAGCGAGTCCGCGAAAAAGGTCAAGAAAGGCACGACTTTCTAGGAAACCTGCAAGCCAAAAGCCGCGACTATCAAACCAGACTCGCCGAGATCGACCAAAAACTGCAACTGCTGCGGAAACATGAAGGAGAAACCAGCGCAGGCGAAGGTAAAGCCTCGAATTTTGCGGAAAACGAGCCATCGAATTCGCCTTTAATGGTGCGGGATGCAAATTTTGGCAATTGTCCTTTGTGCGATCGACCTTTAGACGAACACTACTGGAATTTGGTAGTCACAAAACACCACTCCCAACAGCAGGAAATCTGGAACCAACTGTGGGTTGTGCGCGAACAGTTGGCCGTCTCTGAGCGCGAAATTCAAGTTCTCAGACATGAATACCGCGAACTAGAAGAGGAATTAGCGCCCTACCAAGAATTGCGGGAACGCCGCAGCCATTTGCAAGCACAATTAGATAGCCTGGGCCAAGATGAAAACCGACTGCAAAGTATGCGTCAAGACGCTGCAGAAATAGAGCGGTTGCTACGCACCGGCGAGTATGCAGCCGATGATTTGGGCGAACTCCAGCAAATCGAACAGCAACTGCAACAGCTCAATTACAGCGATCGCAGCCACTCCCTCGCCCGCAGCGATGAAAAGCGTTTGCGGTGGGCGGAAATTAAGCAAGCTCAAATCAAAGACGCTCAGCAGAAACTGAATAAAATTAATGCCCGCCGTCCGGATTTGCAAACTCAATTAGCCACCGTACAGCAACAGTTAGAACAGCAAAAAGACAGCTCGGAAATACAGCAGCAAATTCTGTCTTTAGATAGATACATTGCGGAAATTGGCTATAATTTGGAACAGCACGAACACGTGCGGAGCGAAATGCGCCGATCACAGTTTTGGATCGCCCGCGCCGAAAAATTGCGATCGGCAACTGTGCAGTACCCGCAAGTGCAGCAGCGCGTTAATGAAATAGCAAATTCCATCGCAGTGCGCGATCGAGATTTGCAAGCTGTCAGCGCTCAAACTTCCGCGATGAACCAGCAATTGCAAGAACATCCCGATCCCACAGCTCGCATAAGTGCGATCGAACAGCAAATCAGTCGCCGCCGGCAGCAGCTAGACCAACATTTGGGAAGTCTCGGACGCCTCCAGCAGCAGCAGCAAAATCTGGAAAATCTGCAAGTTCACCTAGTAGCTCAAAAAGAGCAAATGCAAGTTGCCAAACGCCAGCAGCGAGTTTATCAAGAGTTGGGTCAAGCCTTTGGTAAAAACGGCATTCAAGCTTTAATGATTGAAAATGTTTTGCCTCAACTTGAAGCTGAAACCAATCAGATATTGTCGAGATTGAGCGCGAATCAATTGCACGTTCAATTTATTACTCAGCGAGCGGCTGCTTCTAAAAAAGCAACTAAATTGATTGACACTTTAGACATTTTAATTGCTGATGCTCGCGGTACTCGCGCCTACGAAACTTACTCTGGCGGTGAAGCTTTTCGGATTAATTTTGCGATTCGGCTGGCGCTGGCGAGACTGCTGTCTCAGCGGGCGGGTACGGCTTTGCAAATGTTGATTATTGATGAGGGATTCGGGACTCAGGATGCTGAAGGGTGCGATCGACTGATTGCTGCAATTAATGCGATCGCCTCCGACTTCGCCTGCATCCTCACCGTTACCCATATGCCGCACCTCAAAGAAGCTTTTCAAGCCAGAATTGAAGTAAGCAAAACTGCTCAGGGTTCTTGCATTAGCTTGTCAATTTAAAAGGGTTGATGAACCGGATGGAAGGAGGAGAAGAAAAAAAGTTCAACATATCAGTGTTTTCACCTTCTGTTTTCTTGCCGCCTTGGGTATTTTCACCTTCTTTTTTCTGGACAAGTACCGAATGCCTTCTGTTAAACTACTTACTTTCAAGCACAAAGGCAATTGTATGCCCGTGCCCCAAACCATAAGGGAATCAGTCATTGCCAATCTAAAATCTAAAATCGAAAATGGTATTAGTCGTCTCCCCCGTCGGCTTTTTTGGGCTGCTGACTTTGTTAAAAAAGCTAAATTAAAAATAAAATTATAGAATAAGAATGGCTCAAGCTATTTATAATTTTCTATTGTTCTGTCCGCTCCCAAGGAGTTTGGATATTGCTACAGATGACAACAGACTCTTTCAACCTGTCTCTCCTAGAACGGGCGATCGCAGCGTCGAGCAACAGCATCCTCATAGCGGATGCTACTAAGCCTGACACACCTATTATCTACTGCAATCCTGCTTTTGAGAAACTGACAGGTTACAGTGCCGAAGAAGTTATTGGACGCAACTGCAGGTTTTTGCAGGGCCCCGATACCGATCATGCCGAATTAAATAAACTCCGCCGCAGCTTGGAAGCGGGAACGGAAATTCAGGTAGTTCTCAAAAATTATCGCAAAGACAAAACTCCTTTTTGGAACGAATTAATGGTTTCCCCTATCCTAGACAATGAGGGAAAATTAACTCATTTTATCGGAGTTCAGAACGATATTAGCAAAAGAGTAGCAGCCGAAACAGCCAGGGAAGAAAGCGAAGAAAGATTGCGCGTTATCGCCAGTACGACTCCCGTTCCCATGTTAATTACGCGCCTAGAAGACAGCGTTATTTTGTATGCAAATCCTGCTCTTGGTGAAAGTTTAGGTTTGAGTTACGAAAAAATTGTTGGTGGAAAACAAATTGAATTTTATGCCAATATCAACGACAACATTCAATTGCTAGAATTAGTCAAACAAAACGGCTTTAGCGACCGCGAAGAAATCTGCCTCAAGAAAGCAAATGGCAGTTTGTTTTGGGTAAAAATGTCGATGCGAGCAATTAATTTTAATGGCGAAGCCGCAATTTTATCGGCATTTTACGATATTACGGATCGCGTAGAAGCAGAAACAGCACTACGGCAAAGCGAAGCGAGGTTTCAAAAACTAGCCGCCAACGTTCCCGGGATGATTTATCAATTTCAGTTAGCAGCAGACGGCACTATGTCATTCCCCTACGTCAGTTCCGGCTGCCGCGAACTCTGGGAATTAGAACCAGATGTACTGCAAAATTCAGCTATTCCCGCGATCGAAATGATTCATCCAGACGATGCGCCCAGCTTCCAGGAATCTGTTGCTATCTCAGCTAAAACTTTAGAGCCTTGGCGGTGGGAAGGCAGATTTGTTTTTCCGGGTGATCGGATTAAGTGGATTAGCGGGGCTTCCCGACCAGAACAGGGCGAAAAAGATAACATTATTTGGGATGGCGTGTTGATTGACATTAGCGATCGCAAACTTGCAGAATCAGCACTGATCCAAAGCGAAGCCAGATTCCAAAAAATGGCCGCCAACGTGCCGGGAATGATTTATCAATACTTGCTGCATCCCGACGGTTCAAATGAATTCATTTATGTGAGTTCCGGCTGTTGGGAACTCTACGAATTAGAGCCAGAAAAAGTTGAACAAAACTCGGATTTAATTTGGGCAACGGTGCATCCAGAAGACCTAAAAAATCTATTAGAATCAATCGCAATTTCCGGCAAAACTCTCAAACCTTGGATATATGAAGGGCGGATCGTAACCGGATCGGGAAAAGTGAAATGGATTCGCGGCATTGCCCGCCCCGAAATGCAACCGGGCGGCGATATACTGTGGGAGGGGGTGACAATCGACATCAGCGATCGCAAGCTAGCAGAAATCGCCCTCAGCGAGTCAAAAATCGCCCTGCAACAAGCCAATCAAGAACTTGAAAAGCGCGTCCTAGAACGCACGGAAGCCTTGGAAACATCCCAAAAAATGCTGTGGTTGGTAATCAATAACATCCCTCAGTTAATCGCCTGGAAAGATCGAGATTTAGTTTACTTGGGAGGCAACAAAAACTTTGCCAAAGTCGCAGGTTTCAATCACCCCAGTGAAATCGCCGGTCTCACCGACTTCGATATGCCTTGGAAGCCGGAAGAAACAGAATTTTTTCGAGCCTGCGACCGCCGCATCATGGCAACCAACACCCCAGAATATCACATCATAGAATCCAAAATGCAAGCCGACGGCACCCAGTGCTGTCTGGATACAAATAAAATACCTTTACACGACAATTCCGGCAATGTTGTCGGCATTTTGTCTACTTTTGAAGACATCACCGATAGGCTTTCCCTAGCAGCTCAAGTCCGGGCCAGCGAGGAACTATTTCGCACAATTTTTGAAGATGCACCGATCGCTATCTACTTAGCTAATTTAGATGATAACAAGTTAGTGAGAGTCAATAAAACTTACTGCGAAATGCTGGGATATACCGCAGCAGAATTGCTTGCCCAAACATTTATTGAACTTGGACATCCCGAAGATTCTCCAAAAAATCTCCAAGTTGCTGATTCTCTTGAGCGGGGAGAAATTACTCACTATCAAATCGAACTCCGCCAGATTACCGCTACAGGTAAAATTGTTTGGGTAAACGTGACAGCTACTTTGATTCGAGACGGTGAAGGACAACCTATTTACAACTTAGGGATGATTGAAAATATAACCAATCGCAAAATTTCCGCCGCCGCACTCCAAGCTTCCGAATCTCAATTAAGAAAACAAGCCGCCCAATTGCAAGAAGCATACGAACAGCTACAAAACGCTCAAATCCAATTAGTTCAATCCGAAAAAATGTCGAGCCTCGGTCAGATGGTGGCTGGGATTGCCCACGAAATCAACAATCCTGCCACTTTTATTAACGGCAATATTTCTCATACTTACAACTATTTTCACGATTTAATTGAACTGTTAAGTCTCTACCAGGAATGCTATCCGTCCCCAGGGCCTCAGATTGCTAAAAAAGTTAAGGACTTAGAGTTAGATTTTCTGAAGGAAGATTTGCCAAAAATGCTAAATTCTATGAGAGTAGGAGTAGAAAGAATCAGTAATATTGTGTTGTCGCTGCGGAACTTTTCGCGGCTGGATGAATCAGAAATGAAGTTAGTAGACGTTCATGAAGGAATTGACAGTACACTGTTAATTTTGCAGCACAGATTGCATCAGGCAAGTAAAAAAAGCGGGATTGAAATTATTAAAGAATACGGAAAAATCTCAAAAATTTACTGTTGTGCGGGGCAGTTAAACCAGGTATTTCTCAATATTATCAGCAATGCGATCGATGCTCTAGAAAACCAACCGGAACCTCGGACGATCGTGATTCGCACCCTCATGAAAAAAGCTGGGTTGAAAAGCCACAGTAAAACCCAGCTCAGTGATTGCGATCGCATGGTAATTTGCATCGCCGACAGTGGCCCGGGAATGAGCGAAGAGGTTCGCAAGCGGCTATTTGACCCGTTCTTCACAACCAAGCCCGTAGGCTCTGGAACTGGTTTAGGATTATCCATCAGCCATCAAATTGTGGTAGAAAAACATAAGGGAAGCCTGCGGTGCATCTCAGCGCCCGGACAGGGAGCGGAATTCTGGATTGAAATCCCCTGCTGAGCGATCGTCCATTAATCTAAAAGTTTAAATATCTAACTTTTAATTCCCAATTGCCGTCGGTGCTTGAGTTATCAGGGTTTTGAATTAACCGCACTCAGAGGCCGGAACAAATCGCACTCAGCGGTGTGCTAATCTGCTGCCCTTATTCGCTAGGCAATTATGCTGAAAAAACTACCTTTATCCTGGTCTCGCTACATTCCAGCCGGGTTGACGCTGGCTTTGGGTGTCGGGCTGTCGGTTTTGACATTCGCCTTGGTTTGGGACTGGGAAGACAAGCGCCGCGACTACGAAATGCACCGCCGCATTGACGATATTTCGATCGGCATCGAACGCCAGCTCAACTCCGACTTAGATACTGTTCTCGCCCTCAGCGACTACATGAAAGCCTTCAGCACCGTCGAGCGTTCCTCTTTTGCCCGGTTTGTCGCCCGTCCCCTATCCGTCCACCCTAGCCTGCAACTTTTGGCTTGGGCCCCCCGCGTCCCCAATTCCGAGCGGCGCAACTACGAAACCAAAGCTAGAACCGAAACCGACCCCAGCTTCGAGATTACAGAGCGTGGCCCGCGAGGAGAACTCCGCAAGGCCCTCCAGCGTTCCGAATACTTCCCGGCTTTCTACGTCGAACCACCAGCCGGAAACGAGACAGCATTAGGCTTTGACCTCGCCTCCCACCCAGAAATCCGCGCCGCGCTCGATCGAGGACGGGATACAGGAGAAATGATTGTCACCAACTACATCGGCTTAACTCAGGGCACTTCCCCGGAACTAGGTCTTTTGGCAATAGTTCCGATTTACGAAAACAGCAGTAAACCGACTACCCTGGAATCCCGTCGCCAACTGCTACAAGGATTTGTTCTGGGCGTATTTCGAGGCAAAGATATTTTCCAAACCTCTTTAAAAGGACGCAATACCGACTACCTCAATATTTATCTCGTTAGCGAGGCTCCAGACAAGCAACAAGCACCCTCGCTATTACCCCAAACGGCCAACCCGGTTCTCAAAAATCTCCCTGCTGAGAGGCAAATTCAGCAATTTGCGGTGCAGTTCCAATCCGCGAGCCAACAAGTGCTTCCAGCATCAGCCACTGCTGACCGATCCCTGATGCAAAACTGCCCGATTCTTGACAATCCAGGCCCGAACTATACAGCTTGCAGAAGGCGGCTGAAAATTAGCGGCCGCCAGTGGTCTATGTACGTGTCGGCAACGCCGGAAATTCGCAGGCTTCGCAAGCACTGGCGCTCTTGGGGAACTCTGACGATGGGGATGCTGTGGACTCTGATTCCGGTGACATATATGCTGACATCTTTGAGTCGCACCGCCCAAATCGAAAAGCTAGCCGGAGAAAGAATTCGCCAAGCCGAACAGTTGCAGGCTGCTTACCTACAGTTGGAACTCGAACAAGCTAAATCCGAGCAATTGCTGCTGAACGTTTTGCCCGCAGCGATCGCCCTGCGTTTGAAGGACAATGAACACAATATCGCCGAAAGTTTTGCGGAAGTAACTGTGATGTTTGCGGACATTGTGGGGTTTACAGAGCTTTCGTCGAGAATTTCAGCGACGGCGGTGGTGGAAGTGCTCAACGATATTTTTTCGGCTTTTGACCACTTGGCTGATCGCCACGGTTTGGAGAAAATTAAGACTATTGGTGACGCTTACATGGTTGTCGGCGGTTTGCCTACGGCCCGAGAGGATCACGCCGAGGCGGTTGCGAACATGGCGATCGATATGTTGCACGAAATTCGGCTCCTCAGTTTAGAACATTCGGAACCTTTCAGCATTCGGATCGGGATTAGCAGTGGCCCTGTCGTTGCCGGCGTTATCGGCTTAAAAAAGTTTATTTACGACCTCTGGGGCGACACAGTAAATATTGCTTCGCGCATGGAATCCCACGGGATTACCGGCTGCATTCAAGTCACCGCCGAAACCTACGAGATATTAAAAGATAAATATACTTTTCAGAAGCGCGGCGCCATCCAAATCAAGGGCAAGGGATACATGGTTACTTATTTGCTAACTGGGAAAAAAGATTATTGACACCGCCAAAACGGATACAAGCCTCCGATTCCCCGATCGACTAAGACTTGCGATCGCCAAGCTAAGATATGATAAGCTCAAGGCATTTTATCACCCCTGCACCAAAAAAAGGAAAAACCATGACGACGCTGCTAATTCAAACCGAAAGCGTCCCACTGACGGTCAATTTCCCTGCGCTCCAATCGATGACTGTTGAACAGTTTTATGAATTCTGTCTAGTTAATCGCGATTTGAGAATTGAGCGTACAGCCAGTGGGGAAGTCATTATCATGTCACCAGCCTTTTCAGATACAGGGAACCGCAACATTAAAATTGCTCAGCAACTTGCGAACTGGGCAGAACAAGATGGCACAGGTGAAACGTTTGACTCGAGTGCAGGCTTTACCTTGCCGAATGGAGCAACCCGCTCCCCCGATGCCTCATGGATTAAACTAGAGCGCTGGAATGCCTTAACTGAAGAAGAAAAAGCCTCATTCGCACCGATTTGTCCAGACTTTGTGATTGAATTGCGGTCTGCTAGTGACACTCTCAAGGGATTGCAAAACAAGATGCAAGAATATATTGAGAACGGTGTATCACTCGGCTTTTTGCTCGATCGCAAAAATAGAAAAGTCTACATCTACCGTCCCAATGGCGAACCTGAAATCTTAGATAATCCTGAAACAGTCAGCGCAGATCCAGAGTTACCGGGATTTGTCTTGCGGATGGCAAAAATCTGGTAATTTAGAGCATTAAACCATACTCAAAGACATCAATTCATCTGTCATTTCAAAATTCGCCGTCACACTTTGCACGTCGTCCAAATCTTCCAGTGCATCCATTAACTTAAGGAGCGATCGAGCTTTTTCCGGACTGTCTATTTCCACTGTATTGCTGGGAATCCAGCGATTTTTCGACTGCACAACAGCAAAAGTTTTTTGTTTCAAATGATACTCCCCGCTCTTTCATAGACTGAGATTCTTGGTTCATAGATCCCTTATTTTTTAGCTCGAATCACTAAATCAATTAACTGTTATCGTCCCAGAGTTTTACCCCATTCGCTTGAGCCAGTTTGAGTATTGGATTTGACATTTCCGGGCGTGAAGGCACGGAGTAGTTTGCGATCTAGCTTAGACTTCAGTTTGTACTTCAGTGGCTTCCGATACCCCATCCTCGATCGAAGTTGGCTACGCTTGCTTTTGAGCTTGCTTTCTTTTGCTCAAAACAGCCCGTTGAATTGTCAGCAAAATTTTCCCCTCTTGTTCATTAATTTCACCGTCAGCCTCGATGATGTCAGTGCATCGCTTTAAAAGCGGTTCGGCAAAGTCGAGTTCGAGTTGTTCGAGTAAAATATCCAACTTGGGAGGCAATTTAGACTTATTTTTCACAGCTTCAATCTCAGCTAAAGACTTTGGATTTAAATTCGCCGCTTGTAATTGGGGTAATAACTCATCCCATCGGGTGAATTTTTGGGTGGTATAGACGACATACACCAAAATCCAATCCATCACAGTTTCTTGTGCGATCGCTGTCTCTAAATATTGGTCACTTTCCGCTTGCAATACCTCTTGTAAATCTTTGAGCTTGGTTTCGATTTTCGAGGAATCGATATCGGCTTCATAAAACCGACAAGCACCGTATCCCAGCGCGTAAATCATTGTCGCACTGGCGCTAGCATTAATTACCGCACCCGCCAAGGGAATATTGCTGACAAGCGTAACTCCAGCTTCGATCGCTAAATTGCTACCCAAGGATAAACCGAAAATAGCGACAACTTCTTTTTGGCGATCGCTCGATTGCAAATCCTTTCCATAGGCGGCAGCTATTTGATAAACTAACTCCGCGGATAACACCGTCATTGCCGCTAAATCCATGCCAGCCAATGCCAAAGCTGCGCCCGGAACTAAACTGCTAACCAAGCCACTTCCTGCAGCTAGCAAGGCTTTTTCCACCATTAAGCGATGTGCGATTTCTTGAGGTTTCTCGTGAGGATATTGGCGCTGCAACTCTCGAACTTGCGCCTCGGCAGTCACGACATCAACTTTATTGATCGCATTAACTAACCAGTCGATTTTGAAATTTTCAGTCAGTTTTTTTAGGATAGGACTCTGGGAAATCGAACCGAGGGCTGAACCAAAAAAATTGGGAAATTGGAGTGCTGCACTTCCGGCATTCCCTACCGCATTCCCTACCGCACTCGCGGTATTAACAACAATCTCACCTCCAGCACTGCTTGCTGCATTGCCTACCGCACTAGCCGTATTAACAATCGCACTTCCGGCATTCCCTACCGCATTGCCTACCGCACTAGCCGTATTAACAATCGCACTTCCGGCATTCCCTACCGCACTCGCGGTATTAACAACAATCGCACCTCCTGCACTGCCTGCTGCATTCCCCACCGCACTCGCGGTATTAACAATCGCACTTCCGGCATTCCCTACCGCACTCGCGGTATTAACAACAATCGCATCTCCAGCACTGCCTGCTGCATTCCCCACCGCACTCGCGGTATTAACAATCGCACTTCCGGCATTCCCTACCGCATTCCCTACCGCACTCGCCGTTGCAGAGACGGCTCCGAAAACGGAACCGAACCAATTGGATTTACCCCCTGGTTCAGCCTGCACCTTTGATTCGGATCGATCCTTGGTTTCTGATACTTCGGTTGCTGACAGAACTTCTTCTGAGTGGGTGCTGTCTCTTTTGCTTTCGTTGTTATCTAGCATGGCTTTACTGTGGGTTGAGTTTTTCAATGCAGCTTTTTCAGCAATGCGTTGGATTGACACTCCCCACTCGCCTACAGATGGGGATTCGTTTCCTGGTAATAGTGTAGCGCGATCGTCCCGCTGGCGATTTTTCGTCTTTTGCAGTGCCAGCAGGACGATCCAGATCCCTCATCTTTAAAGCATTAAACCATACTCAAAGACATCAATTCCTCTGTCATTTCAAAATTAGCTGTCACGCTTTGCACGTCATCCAAATCTTCCAGTGCATCCATTAACTTTAGGAGCGATCTAGCTTTTTCAGGATTATCTATTTCCACTGTATTGCTCGGAATCCAGCGATTTTCCGACTGCAAAACTGCAAAACTTTTTTGTTTCAAAACATCCGCCAGTTGTTCCAAATTAGCCACGCTGGTAAATACCTCTGCACCTTCAGTATCCTCATCAATTAATATCAAATCATAAGATTCCGCAGCCGCCTCTAGCGACGCTTCAAACAATTGTTCCTCATCAATCGGGCCCCGTACCGTACAAACCCCTTTGTGGTCAAACATCCAGCCCACACAACCAGTTTCGCCCAAGTTGCCGCCATTTTTAGTAAAAGCTTCTCGCAAGTCAGCCGCTGTGCGGTTGCGGTTGTCTGTCAGCGCTTCAATTAGAATAGCAACCCCGCCAACGCCGTAACCTTCGTAGCGAATAGCTTCTAATTCCGAACTTCCCCCGGCCAAGCCAGCACCTTTGGCGATCGCCCTTTCTATGTTTTCATTAGGAATATCCGCCGCCTTGGCTTTTTCAATAGCCGTCCGCAGTTGAAAATTGCCAGCGGGATCGGGAACTCCGCTGCGGGCCGCGACAATAATTTCGCGAGATATTCTAGCAAAAACCTTGCCTTTAACGGCATCAACTCTAGCTTTTTGGCGTTTAATATTCGCCCACTTACTGTGTCCTGCCATACCGATTTAAGATTTTCGATTTAAAATGTGCGATCGAGATTAAACAATAACACCCAGATTCGGACTAATCAGATTAACGTAGGGTGCTCTTCTGCCGCGCACCTTACACACATAGCATAAAATGCGATTTTTGGCACGAATCTCAACTTTAATTAAACCGGATCACGGTTTCAGAGTCAGTCAGGTGAGAAGTATCGCCATTAAGTGCGATCAACCATTCTCCCTCATCCCGCACCACTTTCACCAAACAGCACAAAGAAGCGTTTATTTCTGTTTCCGCACCGCCCGCCAGCCCGATCGCAGTTCCTAAAACCGACGCACCGTGACCTACCAATAACATATCTTCGGGAAACTCAGCCACGAGGCGTTTAGCAGTTTCCCCCGCCCTTTTGAAACAAGCTTCCACGGTTTCGGGATAATTAGCAATACCGCCTTTATAGGAAGCATCAATCCGGGGAAAACGCCTGCACAAAGCTTCAACAGACTCAGTTTCCGGCATTTCTGTCATCCATTCAGGATTCAGCCATTCGCACAGTCCCCACTCTAGTTTAATTGACAAATCGAGAGCTTCTGCCGCGTGATTTGCTGTTTGGACAGTTCGCAGAAAAGGGGAAGCAAAAATATGAGAAATTCCTTCACCTTTGAGGCGATTGGCTAGTTGTTTAGCTTGAACGTGACCGTCTTCGGAAAGGTGAGGATCGTAGCGGCGTTCGGCGGTAAGAAACCAGTCGGGGTTAACGAAGTCGATGCGGTTTCCGTGTCGTGCGATCCAGACTGTTTGTGGCATGAGTTGGTTTGAGTTTGGCTTCTTGATGTAAAATTATATCAAAGTTTGTTGATTTGATTTGTTGCGAAGCTATTGATGAGATATTTTTAACCGCAGATGCACGCAGATAGACGCAGATGGATGATGGATTGGGTAAGGGGTGATGGGGTGCGATCGTATTTGTTAATTCTTCCTTAGAGTTTTACCAATCTTGATTCTAAAGCTAAATTAACTATTCTTTCTAAAGAAGTGGATTCGTCACTTTTTCCAATTATCTTGAAATAGTATGTTATGGACATCGCTAATGGCGAACCGTGACGGTAGTTTCGTCCATACTTGCTCACATAATATGCCAAATTATTCATAACATAATTGTAAGGATTCAGGTCTAAATTTGAGGAATTAAAGATGGTTCTTGCAGATCTGGATTAACCATCGCTTTTATAGCTTG